>JANWYD010000012.1 GCA_025057155.1 Chloroflexaceae bacterium | reverse complement strand
CGGTTTTCCCAATTCCCCTTCCCCGTTATAATCCACTCTTTTGGGGCCACCCAAAAACCTCTTTTGGGTTGTTTGTTTTGGGGGCCCCCCCCCCAAAAACCAACGAACCATGACCGTAATGGTACGGTGTAGCCGTCCCTACCCCACGCCGGAGGCGGACGTTGCATCAGTCCTGATACCTCTCCCTTTTGCCTTTTCCCTTTTGCCTTTATACTGCTCATGGCGCGTAATATGATACAGGTGCGGTATGCAGCAGACCCTGGCCGGCGACCTTGATGTGGATCTGTCGCCGATTCGCAGAATATACCCCTTTCGCACGCGGCGTCTCGCTGTGCCGGGCGGCGCGCTAAGTTTTGTAGACGAAGGCGCCGGCCCGCCGGTGGTGCTGCTGCACGGCAATCCTACCTGGTCGTTCTATTACCGCCGGCTGATTTCCGGTCTCCGCGATGCCCACCGGGTGATCGCTCCCGACCATATGGGCTGCGGGCTTTCCGACAAACCCCAGGAGTACCCCTACACGCTCAGCACGCACATCGCCAACCTCGACCGGCTGCTGAGCCATCTCGATCTCGGTCCGATAGATCTGGTGGTGCACGACTGGGGCGGCCCGATCGGCATGGGCTGGGCGGTGGCCCACCCGGAGCGCGTGCGGCGTCTGGTGGTGCTGAACACGGCGGCCTTTCTCTCGCCGCGGCTGCCGTGGCGCATCGCCGTATGTCGCTACCCGCTCTTCGGCGACCTGGCCGTGCGGGGGCTCAACGCCTTTGTTCTCGGCGGCACGGTGATGGCCGTCGAACGCCCCATGCACCCTGAGGTGCGCTATGGTTACCTGCTGCCATACCGCCGCTGGCGCGACCGGGTCGCCATCCAGCGTTTCGTGCGCGATATTCCGATGCATCCCGGCCATCCCGCCTGGGCCGTGGTTGACGCAATTGACCGCGATCTGGCCGCGCTGCGGAAGCATCCGATGCTCATTCTCTGGGGCGGCAGGGACTGGTGCTTCACCGACCATTTTCTCGCCGGCTGGCTCCAACGCTTCCCGGATGCTGAGGCGGTGCGTTTTGACGACGCCGGTCACTACGTGCTCGAAGATGCCCACGAGGAGATTGTGCCGCGCGTGCGGCGCTTCCTGGCGTAGAGGCGTAACGCCACGGAGCGCAGGCTGCCCAGGCAGGCATGGTGTTGACGTTTACCACACGCCATACACCGCAGAGGGGGCGAAGGGTTTCCAGCACTCGATTTCAAATGATCGCTAAAAGAAAAGCCACGTAATGACGACTATTAGTCTGTGAACAAAGTTTTTCGGTAACCCCGCCCCCTCCCCAAACCTCCCCCGCCGGGGGAGGGAGTGCAGCTCCTCCCTCCAACGAGGGGAGGCGCTGGGAGTGGGGAAATGCAAGGAAACTTCGTTCACAGACTAATTAGTCGTCCTATCATCACCAGGCAACACCCGCACACGGTGGGTGAATTCAACACGCCTTTTTTCTTGAGAACGACAAACATATGACCATCAAACTCGAACCAACCGAAACCGGAGTCTACGGCGCCAACATTGCCCGCTACTTGCCGCAGATGGCCCGCGAGCGCCCCGAGCAGACCGCGGTGGTAGCCGGGGTGGGCCAGAACCGCGCCGGCAGGCCGATCTACCAGCGTCTCAGTTTCGCCGAACTCGACCGGGTGAGCGACCGCTACGCCTGGGGCCTGAGCGCCTCCGGCATCGGGCCGGGCACGCGAGTGCTCTCGATGGTCCCCGCCGGCATCCCCCTGATCAGCCTGACCTTCGCGCTGTTGAAAGTTGGCGCCGTACCCATTCTGATTGACCCGGCGATGGGCCGGCGCAACCTGGCGCAGTGCATCGAAGAGTGCGCCCCTGAGGCGCTCATCGGCGTGCCGCGGGCGCATCTGGCGGCGCTGCTCTTCCCGCGGGCCTTTCGCGCCACGCGGCGGCGCGTCACCGTCGGTTCGCGCTTCCTCCCCCTCGGTGACGCGAACCTCGCCGACCTGAGCGTGCCGCTCGATGCGCCGTTTCCGCTGGAACCGGTGGCCCCCGAGGCGCCCGCGGCGATCATTTTCACCACCGGCAGCACCGGCGTTCCCAAGGGCGTGCTCTATGAGCACGCCATGTTCGAGGCCCAGGTGCGCCTGTTGCGCGATCTGTTTGACATCGAGCCGGGGGAAGTGGATATGCCGGCCTTTCCCCTGTTTGCCCTGTTCAACGTTGCCCTGGGCTGCACCTCGGCCATCCCGCCGATTGATCCCACCCGTCCCGCGGCGTGCGATCCTGCTGCCGTCGTGGCCTTCATGCAGGACCAGCGGGTCACTTCCACCTTCGGCTCACCGGCGATATGGGCGCGGGTGAGCGCCTATTGCCTTGAGCGCGGCATCACCCTGCCGCATCTGCGGCGCGTGCTGATGGCGGGGGCGCCAGTGCCCGCGTCGCTCCACGAGCGTTTCCAGCGCATTCTGGCGCCCGGCGCCGACACGCACACGCCCTACGGGGCTACCGAGGCTCTGCCGATCACCTCGATCAGCGGCGCCGAGGTACTTGCCGCAATTGCCAGTCGCGGGGCCGATCCAACCGCCGGCACGTGTGTGGGCCGCCCCGTGCCTGGGGTGACGCTGCGCATCATCCCCATCAGCGAGGCGCCGATTGAGCGCTGGGACGAAACCCTGGCGCTGCCGCCCTTCCAGGTCGGCGAGATCTGCGTCAAAGGCCCCTCGGTAACGAAGACCTACGTTAATCGTCCCGAGGCCACGGCGCGGGCCAAAATCGCCGACGCCGACGGCCTGTGGCACCGTATGGGCGACCTGGGCTACCTTGACGACGCGGGCCGGCTGTGGTTCTACGGGCGCAAGAGCCAGCGCGTCGTGACACCCGCGGAGACGCTGTTCACCGAGCCGGTGGAGCTGATCTTCAATCAGCACCCCGGCGTGGCCCGCAGCGCCCTGGTCGGCGTGGGTGAGATGGGAACGCAGCGCCCCGTGGTGGTGGTTGAGCCGCGCGACCGGCGCGTGATGCGCGATGCCGCCGCCCGCGCCTGCCTGTTGAGCGAGTTGCGCGCCCTGGGCGCGCGCTACCCGATGACCGCCGGCATTGCCACCTTCCTGGTGCATCCGGCCTTCCCGGTGGACATCCGGCATAACGCCAAGATCTTCCGCGAGCAACTGGCTGTATGGGCCGCCGGCCGGATCTGAGACCGGGTCGGGGATGGCGGGTGTGGAGGTGTGGAGGTGAGTGTTCCCCGGACCTGACCGGTGTGCAGGACCTGTCAGGTCCGGGTTACCTGGAAGGGCTATGCTTACCCTGGTCACTGGTGGAAACGGCTTCATCGGGCGAGCCATTGTGGAGCAACTGCTGGCCCGGGGCGACCGCGTGCGGGTCATCGGACGGAACGAGTATCCTGAACTGGCCGCGCGTGGCGTTGAATGTCTGCGCGCCAATCTGGCTGCTCCCGATGCCAACGCCGTGCTGAACGCGGCAATGCGGGGGGTCGAGGTGGTCTTCCATGTTGCGGCGAAGGCGGGCGTATGGGGCCCCTTTGACGATTACTACCGCAACAACGTCAGCGCCACGCAGCGGGTGGTGCGGGCAGCGGAACGGGCCGGCGTGCCGAAGCTGGTCTTTACCTCCTCGCCCTCAGTGGTGTTCGGCGAAGAAGACGTGGAAGGCGCCGATGAGTCCTGGCCCTATCCGGAGCGCTATCTAAGCCATTACCAGCACACCAAGGCCCTGGCCGAGCGGTTCGTGCTGGCCCGTGAGGCCATCGCCGTCACGGCCATTCGTCCGCCGCTGGTGTGGGGGCCGGGCGATCCGCACCTCTTTCCGCGCATCCTGGCGCGGGCGCGCGCTGGCCGGCTCGTCCAGATCGGCGATGGCAACAATAAGGTTGACGTAACCTACGTCGAGAACTGCGCCGAGGCCCATCTGCTGGCCGCCGACCGGCTCGGCGAGCATTCGCCGTTACGGGGGCGCCCCTATTTTATCGGGCAGGAGCAGCCGGTCAACCTCTGGGACTTCATCAACGAGGTGGTGACGCGGGCAGGGTGCCGCCCGGCGCGGCGCAAGATCTCCCTCAAGCGCGCCGTGCAGATCGCGACGTTGCTGGAGCGCACCTACGAACTGCTGGGCCTGCCGATGGAACCGCCCCTCACCCGTCTCACGGCGGTGCAACTGGCCCGCTCGCGCTGGTTCGACCTCAGCGCCGCCCGGCGCGACCTGGGCTACGGCCCGCGCATTAGCACCGAGGAGGGCCTGCGCCGCACGCTGGCGGCGCTGGGGCAATCCTGAGACGCCCGGTGGGGGTGAACCTGTGGAGGTGTGGAGGTGTGGAGGTTGAGGGGCGCGGGCCAGATTGACAGGCGGATCTGTAGACCTCGCCGGCAATTCTGCATGAAGCGCTGATCGCCTGTGATATACTGCCCATAGAACGTGCCGCCGCCACCCCGGTCGTAGCAAATGAGCGCCAACGATCCGATCATCGCTACGGAGCAGCGCTACACGTCAGGTCTGTACCCCAAGCGTCCCGTGGCGATTGTGCGGGGTGAAGGGGCGCGTCTCTACGACGCTGACGGGCGCGTATACATTGATTGCGTCGGCGGTCAGGGCGCCGCCAACCTTGGCCACGCTCACCCGGCGGTGGTGGCGGCGGTGCAGGCCCAGGCCGCCATCCTGATGAGTTGCCCGGAGATCTTTTACAACGACCAGCGCGCGGCCTATCTCGATGAACTGGCCGCAGCTCTGCCCTTCCCCGCGCGGATCTTCCTCTGCAACAGCGGCGCTGAAGCGGTCGAAGCCGGGCTGAAATTCGCCCGTCTGCTCAGCGGTCGCCGCAAGATCGTCGCCACGATGCGCGGCTTCCACGGGCGCACCTTTGGCGCCCTCAGCGCCACCTGGGAGCCGAAGTACCGCGAACCCTTCGCCCCCCTCGTGCCGGAGTTCGTCCACGTGCCTTACGCCGATGTCGAAGCGCTTGCCGCGAACGTCGAGGAGGATACGGCCGCGGTGATACTGGAGCCGGTGCAGGGCGAGGGCGGCGTTCGCCCGGCGCCCCCCGGCTACCTGGAGGCTGCGCGACGCATCTGCGACGAGCGCGGCGCCCTGCTCTTGATTGACGAGGTGCAGACGGGTTTTGGCCGCACCGGGCGGCTCTTCGCCATCGAGCACAGCGGCGTGGTTCCCGACGGGCTGCTGCTCGCCAAGAGCATCGCTGCGGGCCTGCCCATGGGCGCGGTGGCGCTGCACGAACGCCACGGGGCGCTTCCCGGCGGGGCCCACGGTTCGACCTTCGGCGGCAATCCCCTGCTCTGCGCAGCGGCGCGGGCGGCGCTGCGCGCGTATATCGCGGAGGATCTGCCCGGCCAGGCCGCCGAGAAGGGGCGCTGGCTCATGGAACGGCTGCGCGCGCTGCGCCTGCCCGCGGCGCGCGAGGTGCGCGGCCTGGGTCTGCTCGTGGGCATTGAACTGCGCACCCGCGTGCAGCCCTGCCTGCAGGCCCTCCTCGAACGCGGCGTGCTGGCCCTGCCTGCCGGCCCCAACGTCTTGCGCCTGCTCCCACCCCTCGTGATTTCGTATGACGATCTTGACATCGTTGCCGCGACGATTGCTGAGGTGGTGCGGTAGAACATGATGAGCGAGTCTGGAGGAATGCCTTATCCACATACCGGCGGCAACCCATATGCGCAAAATCGGAATTATCGACCTCGGCTCAAACACCACCCGTCTGATCGTCATGGCCTACACACCCGGACGGTGTTTCCGTCTGGTGGACGAAGTGAGCGCGGTGGTGCGTCTGGCCGAGGGAGTGGACGCCAGCGGCGCGCTCCAACCCCAGCCCATTCGCCGCGCTGTCGAGGCCCTGGCGATGTTCGAGCGGTTCTGCCGCAACACCGGTGTTGAGGAAGTTATCGCCGTCGGCACCAGCGCCATCCGCGAGGCGAGCAATCAGGAGGTCTTCTGGGAAGCCCTGCGCAGCCAGACCAGCCTGGATCTGCGGATCATTTCCGCGCGCGAGGAGGCCTACTACGCCTACATCGGGGCGGTGAACGGCCTCAATCTCCGCAATGGGTTCATCTTTGACACCGGCGGCGGCTCGACCCAGGTGGACGCAGTCGTCAACCGTCGCCTGGTGGAGTCGTTCTCGGCGCAGGCGGGCGTCGTGCGCTTTACCGAACGCTACGTCAAAACCGACCCGATCACCAGGTCCGAACTGCGGGCGCTGATGGCCGCGGCGCGGCAGGTCTTCGCCGATCTTGACTGGCTGCGCGCCGAAGAGGGCAAGGCGCTTGCCGGCATGGGCGGCACGGTGCGCACCCTGGCGCGCATTGATCAGAAACAGCGCCAGTATCCGCTTGACCGCGTGCACGGGTACGTGTTGACCCGTGTGGCGCTCCTGGGAATCATCGAGCAACTGGCGCGCAAGAATCGCCGCGAGCGCGAGCAGATCCCCGGCCTCAAGGCTGAACGCGCGGATGTCACCCTGGCCGGGGCAGTAATTATCGATCAGTTGATGGAGCGGGGCGGGTTCAGTGAACTGGTGGTCAGCGGCCAGGGAGTGCGCGAGGGTATCTTTTACAGCCGCTTCCTGGATGGAATGCAGCCGCCGTTAATTGACGATCCGCGCGCCTTCAGCGTGCTCAACCTGGCCCGCCTCGACGACTACGAACAGGAGCACTGCGCCAAGGTCGCCAGCATCTGTCTGAGCCTCTTCGACCAGCTCACGCCGCTGCACCACTACGGCTCCTGGGAACGGGAGTTGCTGGGCTATGCCGCGACGCTGCACGACATCGGCGTGATTGTGGGGTACTACGATCACCACAAGCACGGCGAATACCTGATCCACAACGCTGCCTTGCTCGGC
The DNA here is from genome assembly GCA_025057155.1 of Chloroflexaceae bacterium. NCBI lineage: Bacteria > Bacillati > Chloroflexota > Chloroflexia > Chloroflexales > Chloroflexaceae > Chloroflexaceae bacterium. The sequence goes on along the minus strand of JANWYD010000012.1, from coordinate 154,531 downwards.
TTCACCCACCGCGAGATCGTCATCCTTGGCGCGGTGGTGCGCAACCACCGCAAGGGCTGGGCCGATCTGCATCCTTATGCCGATTTGCTGCAACCCGGCGATACGTTGCGCATCATGCGCCTCAGCGCCCTGTTGCGCATCGCCGAATACCTGGAGCGCAGCAAGAGCCAGGTGGTGCGCGCGGTGCGAGTGGAACTGGGCGATCCAGTGCGCATCCTCGTGGATAGCCGCGGCGATGCCACGCTAGAGATCTGGGAGGCCAATCGCCGCGCCGCGCTCTTCGAGCGGGCCTTTCAGCGCAGGGTGGAGATCTGCCCTGAGCACGAAGATGCCCGGATACCGAAGGCGAGCGCTCTAGGGCCGGCGGTTCCCTCCTGACCTCCTGCCCTCCGTAGAAGGGTCTGGGAGGGCGCCGCCATCCCGAGAAACCTTCGTTTTCATCCCCCTGGAGGGTATTGTAGCTGCGTTGGAGAGGGATGGGGAAACCAGGTTTCCTCATCCCCTTGCTGGTTTTTTTACAGGCATCCAGACGATCGCTCCGCCGCGCTTGAACGGGGCGGCAGAGGGGTGGACGGGATTCACCGCCTCCAGGAGCGGTACCCCTCCCCTGTGCTATAATGCGGTAGCAGACTGATCGCAATGGCGGGCCGGTGGTTGTTATGCGTTGCCCCTACTGCCAGCATCCCGAGACCGATGTGGTTGACACCCGCAAGCTGAACGACGGTGAAATCATTCGCCGGCGCCGCAGGTGCCGTAGTTGTAACCGTCGTTTCACAACATACGAGCGGGTGGAGTCGGTCAGCCTGATGGTGGTGAAGAAGGATGGCGAGCGGGAACCCTACGACCGCGAGAAAATAATGCGCGGCATCCGCACCGCCTGCTACCGCCGGCCCGTTTCAGTGCAGCAACTCGAACAACTGGTCAACGACGTCGAGGCGGCGATCATGGCCACCGACGAGCAGGAGGTCAGCAGCAAAACGATCGGCGATGAAGTGATGCGCCGCCTGCGGGATCTGGACGAGGTGGCGTATATTCGTTTCGCGTCGGTCTATCGCTCCTTCGCCGACATTGGCAAGTTGCGCGAGGCGGTTGACGAGCTGCTTGAGAACTCGTAATCCGCTGGCGGTGCAGGCGCAAGCCTGCATGGCCGGCGCGCCCTTCGGGGAGTAATGTTGATGAGTGTAGACACTAAATCGGAAGAGCGCGCCTCCGAGGCTGCCTCCGCGGCGCAGGCGGAGGGCGGCGGGCAGACGGCGCGCGCGCCGTTGATGCAGCGCATCGGCGCCTCGTTCGCGCGGGTCGAGTGGGGCCAGACGCTGCTGGTTGCCGCGCTGATGGCCCTGGCCTGGTGCGCGTTGTTCCTGGCCAGCAATGTGTTGCAGATTCTCGCCGGCATTGTGCCGGTCATGGCCGGGTTGTTCCTGGGCCGTCGCGTCAAGGGCGATTATCTGACCCACGGGTTTGTGCTGGGCATCACCGGCTTTCTCTTTGGCCTGGCGTTGACGGCCATCTATGGCGCCCTGGGTCAGGCCGGCGTGGTTCCGATGCCGGTGCTGCAACTGCGCGCCGACGGCGAGCCGGCGCCGGTGAGCTTCGACGAGCTCATGTTCGTATACGCCTCGTTCTCGCTCTTTGCCTTGATCCCCTTTCCCGCCTTCGGCACGGTTATGGCGGGCCGCGCCGAGCAGCGCAACCGTGAAACCCAGCGGCAGATCGCCGAGCGCGGCGGGCGCCTCGAACGCCCCGGGGTGGTGCGCACGCTGGAGGATCTGCAGGGCCTCTCGCTGCCGCAACTTGGCTCCTATGTGGTCGCCCTCTACCGCAAGAAGGGCTTTACGTTCAAGGATTACCGCTTCATTGATAAAGACAAGCATCTTGACATAGAAATGGAGTACGAGGGCGAACGGTTTCTCCTGCGCCTGAGCGTGGCCGACAAGGTCCGTCCGGGGACGATTGAGAGCCTGGTGCAAGACATGAAGCGCCAGGATATTCGCAAAGGCGTCGTGATCACCTCGACCGATTTTACGCCCGATGCCCTGAAAGCGGCCGCCGGTCGCCGGAATGTGGTGACGATTAACGGGCGGACGCTGTTTGAAATCGCTGAGGGGTAACCCAGGCCCCCGCCCAGAACTACAGATGCGATGAAGATCGATCTGACCGGTCGAGTGGCGGTAGTAACCGGCGCGAGCCGCGGCATCGGTCGCGCCATCGCTGCAACCCTTGCCGCTGCCGGCGCGGCGGTGCTCGTCAATTATCGGGATAACGCCACGGCCGCCGAGGCGACGGTCGCGGCCATCGAAGCCGCGGGGGGGCGGGCGCGCGCCGTGCAGGCCGATGTCGCGCAGGCCGAGGAGGCTGATCGGCTGATCAAAAGCGCCCTCGATAGCTTCGGGCGCCTGGATATTCTGGTGAACAATGCCGGCATCACCCGCGATGCGCTGATCCTGCGGATGAAAGATGTTGACTTCGATGAGGTGATCAACACCAATCTCCGCGGGGCCTTTCTCTGCACGCGCGCCGCGCTGCGCCCGATGGGCCGGCAACGCGGCGGGCGGATCATCAACCTGACCTCGGTGATCGGCCTCATCGGCAATGCCGGCCAGGCCAATTACGCCGCCGCCAAAGCGGGGATCATCGGCTTCACTCGGGCCACGGCCCGCGAAATGGCCGGTCGCAACATCACCGTCAATGCGGTGGCGCCCGGCTTTATCGAAACCGACATGACCGCGGCGCTCGGCGAAGGGACTCGCAAGGCCATTCTCGATGCCATTCCACTCGGGCGCTTCGGGCGGCCCGAGGAAGTGGCCGATCTGGTCTGCTTCCTCGCCTCCGACGCGGCGGCCTATATCACCGGCCAGACCTTTGCCATTGATGGCGGCATGGTTATGCTATAGGTTGATCCTGGTGCCAGTATGCTCAACAAAGTCCTCATTGCCAACAGGGGCGAAATCGCCGTTCGGATCGTTCGTGCCTGCCAGGAACTGGGCATCAAGAGCGTCGTCGCTTATAGTGAGGCTGATCGCGACTCGCTCGCCGTTCGTCTGGCCGACGAGGCGGTCTGCATCGGTCCAGCGGCGGCGGCCAAGTCGTACCTGAACCCTCCAGCGCTGATCACCGCCGCCCTGATCACCGGCTGTGATGGCGTACACCCCGGTTATGGCTTTCTCTCGGAGAATCCCTACTTCGCCGAGATGTGCGCCGATGTCAGGCTGACCTTCGTCGGCCCCTCCGCCGAGACGATGCGCCTGATGGGCGATAAGGCCATCGGCCGCCAGACCATGCGCGCCGCCGGGGTGCCTACGGTGCCCGGTTCAGAAGGCGAGTTGCGCAATGTGGAAGAGGCGATTGATATCGCCCGGCAGATCGGCTACCCGGTGCTGCTCAAGCCTGCCGCGGGCGGCGGCGGGCGCGGCATGCGCGTGGCGTATGACGAAAGCGACCTTGTGCGCGCCTATCCCACCGCGCGCGCCGAGGCCGAGGCGGCCTTTGGCCGTGGCGATCTGCTGCTGGAGAAGTACCTCACGAAGGTGCGCCACGTTGAGATCCAGGTGCTTGCCGACCGCTACGGCCATGCCATCCACCTCGGTGAACGCGATTGCTCAGCCCAGCGCCGCCATCAGAAGATCGTTGAGGAAGCGCCCTCGCCGATCGTCACCCCTGAGGTGCGGGCGAAGATGGGCGCCGATGCCGTGCGCGGCATTTCCTCGATTGGCTACGTGAATGCCGGAACACTTGAATTCCTCATGGATCAAGAGGGAAATTATTACTTCATTGAAATGAATACGCGCATTCAGGTGGAACACCCGGTGACCGAAATGGTCACCGGCGTGGATCTGGTGCGCTGGCAATTGCTGATCGCCTCTGGAGAACGCTTGACGTTGCAACAAAATGATATTAAACTAGCATGGCATGCGGTGGAGTGTCGTATTAATGCGGAAGATCCTGAACGGGACTTCCTCCCGGCTGGCGGCGACGTAGAGTTCTATTTGCCGCCCGGCGGCCCTGGCGTGCGCGTCGACTCGCATCTCTATGCGGGCTATACGCCGCCCAGGCACTATGACTCGCTGCTGGCGAAAATCATCACCTGGGGTGAAACTCGTGATGACGCCCTGAATCGCATGCGCCGGGCGCTGAACGAGTGTGTGATCACGGGGATTAAAACAACCATCCCCTTCCAACTGGCTCTAATTGATGATCCGGAGTTCCGCGCCGCTCGTCACCATACCGCCTATGTCGGCGAGTTGCTCCGCACATGGAAGGAGGAGCGCTCTGCCGCTGCTGCAGTGTAACCGATTATGGCGCTCGCCCGCCTGTCTGCGGCCCTCTGACGCCCGCTGGCGCTTCGTGACCGGCAGGCGCACAGCATACGGCAGGAACTGTACAGCCGCCATGGCCGGAGGGCGGCCCGAGTGTGCAGTCGCCGTCTATCGCCAGACGCCGCGCGCCATAGTTGCTGGCAGTCCGCGCTTGCGACGCGGTTCCCTGTCGCCTCGACCGATACCGCTCTCCGGCATGGCCAGAATCCGCTTGAACCGTGGATCGGCGCCCCTTGATTACGAAGGCAGTTCGCTGCACGCCTGGGAGGTCTCGCTTGGCTAGCCTGCGTCATCGGGTTCGCATTGCCGCGTTGCAGATCCTCTTCGAGGTGGACGCTACCGACCACCCGATTGACGTGGTCTACGAGCGCCGCCTCGAAGAGGAAGCCTTCACCGCCGATGGCGAACGATTTCTGCGCAATCTGGTCTTTGGCGTCTGGGAGCATCGCTCCTATCTTGATCGGATCATTGAGGAGGCGGCTCCAAACTGGCCCATCACGCAGATGCCCGGCGTGGATAAGGCGATCCTGCGCATTGCGCTCTACGAGTTGCTGGTGGACGATATCGAGCGCACGCCGGTGAAGGCGGTGATCAATGAGGCCGTGGAACTGGCCAAGCAGTTCGGCAGCGATAATTCCAGCCGCTTCGTGAATGGCGTCCTCGGCACGGTGGTGATGCGTTATCGCCCTCATGCCGGGGAGTCGTAACGCGCGTGACCGGTGCGCGTCGTGTCCGTTGTCTGAGATGAAAGGGTGTACCATGCAATCAGCCGATATCGAAGAGCGCCTGCGCAAGATTGTCGCCGAACAACTCGGCGTTGATGAAACGCAGGTGGTGCCCGGCGCCTCGTTTGCCAAGGATCTCAAAGCTGATTCGCTCGACCTGGTGGAACTGATCATGTCCATCGAGGAAGAGTTCGATATCGAAATCAGTGATGAGGACGCCGAAAAGATCGAGACGGTTCAGGACGCGCTGGATTACCTCGCGGCGCATCCCGCAATTCAGCAGTAGCTGGTGATGCTCGCAACGGGGCCGCAGCGGTGTGCCGCTCGGCCCTTTTTAGTCTGCGCGAGATGGCAAGGAGCGACCGGTGGCGTTGAACTTGGCGCGGTCGCCTTGGAAGTGGCGCCTGGCGTGGCGTGAGGAGACCTGCTGGGTTGACGCCGGCTGTCCGGGTGGAGGGTTGGGCAACGCCATGCCTCCCAGAAAAAGCCTTCTACCCCGGGCTGTACGGCGCAGCCGTACAGTGTGAAGGGTTGCCAGTGACAACCACAACTGCCAATGCCACCAGCCGCACGACGGGACGCCGCCTGCTCGCCGCTGCGTTCGTGGCCTTGCTTCTGCTCACCGCTCTGTTGACCGGTCTGCACCTCCAGCGACGGGCCGCGGCAGCCGCGAACGTAAACGAGCGAGTACGCCAGAGCCTCAGCGACTCCGCTACGAGCATTGATGGCGCCTTTGCCATGGCCCAGGCCCTCGGCGACGGTATCGCCGACGATCTGGCCTCCGGCGCGCTGCCCTACGATCAGATCCCCGCGCGACTGCGCGCCGATCTCGAAGCCGCGCCCGACGTGAATGGCCTGGCCGTGACCTTTGAACCGTTCGTCTACGATCCCGCGCTGCGGCTCTTTCAGGTCTATGTGTACCGTACTCCCGAGGGCACAATTGACGAACTGATCGGCGCCACCTACGATTACACTCAGCTTCCCTCCGAAGATCCCAACGCCCCAAAGACGGCGTGGTACCACAATCCCATCCGGAGCGGGCCAATCTGGAGCGAACCGTTCCTGGCCACCGGGGCGGGCAGAGTGCTAATTGAATATGGCCGTCCCTTCGAGCGCCAGGACGGGGGTAGCGCCCCCGCTGGCGTAGTGACCTCCGATCTCTCGCTACAGGAGGTGCGCAACCTGCTTGCCCGGCTCGATCTGGGCGCACAGGGCTACGGTTTCGTCATCGGTCGGAACGGCGTGTTTCTCGATTACCCCGATCGCACGCGCGTGGCGCGGAGTAGCATTTTCGATGCCGACAGCGGCTTTGACCCCGAGGTCCAGGCGGCCGCGCGCCGCGCCCTGGCCGGTGAAACCCTCGAACTTTACCATCGCGACTCGCTCACCGGGCGTGATACCCGGCTGTTCTTCGCTCCGCTCCCCACCAGTGGCAGTGCCCTGGGGCTGGTAGTGGACGCGGCTGAGTTCCAACTCCCTGCTGAGCGCATCTTGCGAGACGTCGCCACAATTGCCATCGCCGCCGCCGGTACGCTTATTTTGGGCCTGGCCCTGTTTAGCGCCGCACGCTTTGGCCCTGTCTCAGGAGCCTGGTTCATCAGCCTGACCTTCACCGCGGCATGTCTAGCGTTGATCGGGCTGATCTGGCAACTGGACACCCGCCTGAGCCGCGAGGCCGCCAGCGCGCTTACCAGCCAGGCAGCCGTTGAACGCGTCCTCGAGCATTACCGGCGCGAGCTTGACCCAGAGGATCAGCCCTTCGTGGTTCCGACCGGCATACAGTTGACGGCGGTGCAATTTCCCGATGCAACGTCGGTGACGGTGGGCGGGTTTGTATGGCAATTCTATAGCAACAGCATCCCTGAAGAGGTCCGTCGAGGTTTCAGCTTCACTCAAGAACTCGGCGAATTGATGCCGGTTGAAGAGGTGGCCCGCGCACCGCGCGGCGACGGGGAAGTGATCGTGTGGCGCATCAACACGACCCTGCAGCAGAGCTGGAACCCGGTCAAGTTTCCCTTCGACGAGCGTTCGATCCGCCTGCGGCTGCTGCCTGCCGAGCTCGAACAGAACGTCGTGCTAACGCCGGATCTGGAAAGCTATATCCTGCTGAGGCCCAGCGCCCTCCCCGGCGTGGACCAGAGCGTGCAGATCACCAACTGGCGCTTTGAGCGGAGCTACTTCAGTCTGTTCCCCTCCGACGACGGCGCCAACCTGGGTATGCAGGCTCGCGCCGAGCGCTCCGAGCCGCCCGTGTTGCAGTTTTCGCTGGTGGCCAGACGCAACGTGCTTGGCCCGTTTATTGCCTATGTATTGCCGGGGGTAGTAAGCCTCGGGCTGTTGTTCGCCTTTCTGCTAAGCGATCGCCAGTTGACAGACACTCAGGATCTCGTTTCCGCGTTGAGCTATACAGCGGCCCTGTTCTTTGTGATTGCCCTGCTGCATACCACCCTGCGCGACAATGTGGCAGCGGTACCTATCTGGAGCACCTGTACCTCCTGCTATACATTGTGATTCTCCTGGTCACGGTGATCGCGTTCTTGATCGTGCATGTGCCAGGCATGATCTTTATCAGTTATCAGCATAACTTTCTGCCCAAATTGCTGTTCTGGCCGATATGCACAGGCGCCTTGCTTCTTTCGACGTTAGCGGTCTTTGTCTACGGCCAGTAGGACGTGGAAGCTCTGGCGCCCTGACGCCGGTCGGGGCAGGTGGGGACACCGGGTTTCCCCCCGCCCCTGCCGAGGGCGGGCCCGGCATCCCGAGGGCGGGTGGGAGCAGGTGGGGACACCGGGTTTCTCCCCTCCCCTGCCAGAGGGGCGGGCGCGGCCCACGCCCGTGCAGGCGGGCAGGCGCAGCCTACGCCCCTGCCGGTGAAGGTGAAGCTCTCCCACGACCCTCTCCGCAGGTTCGGTGAATTGTACAAGGAGCGCCCCAATGAGTGAAACGGGCTACTTCCAGGATTACTACCCCGATGAGTTGAGCCACTGCTACGGCTGCGGGCGTCTCAATGAGCACGGCCTGCACATCAAAAGCGCCTGGGATGGCGAGGAGACCGTGGCCTACTTTACCCCGCGAGCGTACCATACCGCTATTCCTGGCTACGTCTATGGCGGTTTGCTGGCATCGCTGATTGACTGCCACGGCACCGGCACGGCCTCGGCGGCGGCCTACCGGGCTGCCGGGCGACCGATGGGCAGCGAACCTCCGCTGCGGTTCGTCACGGGGTCTTTGCAGGTCAGTTATCTGCGCCCCACGCCCCTGGGCGGCGTGCTCGAGGTGCGTGGTCGGGTCAAAGAGGTAAAGGGACGCAAGGTGGTGGTGGAGGCGTGGATCGTAGCTGAGGGCGAGGTGACCGTGCGTGGCGAGGTGGTGGCTGTGCAGATGCCTGAGACGATGCGCCCTGAAAGATAGATGGCCCCTGGAGACGAGGGCGCGAGGCAACCGGTCGCCTCGCGCCCTCGTGCCTGTCTGGAACCAGGCTCAAGCCCCTTCGTCCTTACGGCCCAACCTTGTCAACCCGCGACTGCACCCAGAAGTTCTTGTTCAGGTCGCCGGTGGCGACAAGGGTGTACACCCAGCCATTCTCGAAGCGCAGCGGGGGCGTGGTGAAGACCACCGCGCTCTGGCCGGCCGGACTGATGTCAAAGCGGTAGGTGCCTGCATCAACCTCGACCGTGGCCGCGGCCTTGAAGGGCGCGTTCGCCACTACCACCGTGCTCGTGCCGGCCAGCTTGATATCTACCGCTGGAGCGTTGGGGCTGGCGTGAATGATGCGCACGCGCGCCTTGCCCGCCGGGACGGGGCTGAGGTTGTCTTCGAAGAGCGCAGCTTCGATGTTCTTGACGAACCCGACCGCAGCCACCGTGCCGGTATAGCCGCCGCGCACATTCAGGGTGGCGCGCAGCACGGCCTCCGACTCGGGCTTTCCAGTCGGCGCCACCGCCACGTTGTAGCTGCCGTCGGGCAGGCTGAGGTAGTTGCTTACGGCGAAGAAAGGCACATTGGTAAGCACGGCCCGCCCGTTGACGTAGACGTCAACAGCGGGAGCATCTGGCGAGGCGTGCATGACCCGGACCATGTTCATAGTCTGGGCACTGGTCGCCGGGGCGGCAACGGCGATCATGATCAGGGCGATCAGGGCCAGGACTAGTTTGCGTAGCATAGGCAACTCCTCTGTACTGTGCGATTACGTTTCCCTCATATACGTCGCTGAGGCGGGGTTGGATGTGTCCTCTCCCACGGCTAATACTAAATCTTTGGAGCAATCTTCGACCTCGGCTTGTTTCGCTAACGTTGGCGGCCTGTAGCTTGTGCAGAGAGCGTGCGCCGATCCGGTATAATCCTCATAGGCGGCCCTCCGCAGAATGGCCAACTGATATGTCTGGAATCTGTGCCAGCCCGCCGCGACTTCTGGCGCTGCTAGTAGCGGCGCTGGCCCTGGTCGCCTGCGGAGGCGCGCCGCCACCTGCACCCACCGCGTCGCCCGCGCCTACTCGCGCCGTCGCTCAACCGTCGCCAGCGACATCCGCGTTTCCACTATCGCCTACCCTTCCTTCAATGCCGCGCCCGCTGGCGCTCTGGGTCGCCGAGGAAGGGCCGGCGTTTGAAGGGGTGCGCGCGCTGGCGCGCGACTTTAGCGCCGAGACCGGGATACCGCTGGAGGTGGTTGCCCGGCCCGCTGATGGATTGCGCCTGAGTCTGGCGACCGCTGCGCTGGCGGGTGATCCGTTGCCGGATCTGTTCTGGGGCGATCAGGAACTGCTGGCGGGATTGCTTGCCGATAGCCAGGTGCAACCGCCAGAGGTGACACTGCCGCAGGATACGCTGCCGGCCCTGCGGACCGCCGCTACCGCCAACAGGCGGCTCTGGGGCGTGCCGCTGTCTACGCGTCATAGCCTGCTGTTGTTTTACAACCGCGCTCTGGCGCCCGAGGCGCCGGCCACCAGCGATGCGCTGATCGTCCGCTCGCGGGCTGCCGCAACGGGTGAAGTTGCCGGCCTGGTCATGGCCTGGGACGAGGCGCGCTGGTTCTTGCCCTGGCTCTCCGCTTTCGGCGGCGACCCTCTGGATCTCGATGGCCAGCGGATCAGTCTGGAGACCCCGGAAATGGTCGCAGCCCTGGACTTGCTGCGCGAGTTATATGTGGCCGCGCCGGACCGTGACGCGAGCTACCAGCGCGGGCAACGGCTGTTCGCGCAGGGCTATGCGGCATTCGCTATTGATGGAGATTGGATGGCGCCACGCTACCGGCAAATGAGCAATACGCTCGATCTGGGTATCGCCCCGTTGCCGGTGATCCCGGCGACCGGGAGGCCCGCCCCCGGTCTGCTTGGGGGCACGTACCTGCTCTTCCAGCGGGATCTTTCCGGCGACGATCTGGCGCGGGCGCGCGCGTTCGCGACGTGGCTGCTGGAACCGGCGACCCAGGCGCGGATGCCCGCCGTGCTCGGGCGTTTGCCAGCCCGCGCTGGAGCGCTGGAGGCTGCGCATGTCGCCGCCGACCCGCTTCTGGCCGCCACCGCCACAGGCGCCGCCCTGGCCCCCGGTCTTCCGCCGACGCCAGCGGCGCGCTGTCTCCTCTCGGCTATCGAGGCCTGGCTGCCGCGCTTGCTCGACGGCGCGATCAACCAGGCTGAGGCCGCTGCCAGGATGCAGGTGGAGGCCGAACAATGCCTGGGTCAGAGGTAACAAGAGTAAACCTGGTTTCCCCCGCCACTGCCCGCCGGGAGGAAAGGGGGCAAGGCTGTCCGGTTCTAACCGGGATGACGGGGAATGCCGACGCGTCCGGGCCGTGACTGCCAGATGAGAGGGCACGAGAGTACAGACCTGTCACACCCTCCTCATAGCAGGAAGCCGGAGACGTCAGGTTGCCGGGCTCACCTTGCAGGGAGAAAACGATGAAGTGCCCGTCCTGCGGCGCAGAGGCGCCTGACGACGCGCTGTTCTGCATTGAGTGCGGGGCCGGCCTGCGGCTCGCTGCCACTGGCCCGACCACGGCGCTTCCCGCGCCGGCTGCGGACGTGCTTGTCTGCGGCGTTTGCAGCGCCGCCAATCCCGCTCACGCCGCCTACTGCGTGCGCTGCGGCGCGCTGATCAAGGGTCACGTCCCGATCCTCGGCGTCAACACGCCGGAACGCCGGGGGCGGTCCACCAAGCCGCTCGCGCCCCCGCCACCCGTATGGCGCGCCGACCGCGGCGGCGAGCTGATCGGTATGGTCGCGTTCCTGATCGGCTTTGGAGTGCTCATGCTTGCCCGCGCACCCATCTGGCCGGGCATCCTTTTCATCATCGGCCTGACAATCTTTCTAACAACAGCAGCGCGCGGACGGATCATCGAGGGCCTGTTCGGCGTGCTCTGGCTGTTTGGCCTGGGTGTGCTGTTTATGTTGCCACGCACCATCTTTTTGCCGGGATTGCTGGTGCTGATCGGTCTGACAATACTGATTGACGTAATAAGAAGATCCGCCAGCAGCCCATGAGTTGGCCATATCGGGGGGCCAGGAGACATTGACGCAATGCCATGCCAGCGCCGAGGCAATGTCAGGCGCAGGCGCGTTCGCCTCCGGCCTCGGCCTGCGCTGGCGCAGGCCCGCTGCGTCCATGCAGGCGGACGCCCCGCCGCAGGCGCAGACGGGACAGGTTCAGGCGTTGCGAGCAAAATAGCTTGCTAGCTTGTTAGCTTGCCAGTTCCCTGATGGGACCATCCGCCTGCCGAGCAGCCGTGGCTTATTAGTATGGAAACAAAGTTTTTCGCTACACCCCCGCCCCCTCCCCAACCCTCCCCCGCTGGGGGAGGGCGCCTGCCTTCTCGGGTGTAGGGTTTTCCGGCGCATCCTCGCGTCCCATTCGCCATCTGGGGCATGGGGACGCCCAACTCCCCCCTCTCCCGCTCGCGGGAGAGGGGGGCGGGAGGGTGAGGACCGTAAGCGTATTGGAATGCTGAAAACTCCTTCTCACGTGAAAAACCCTACACCTGAGAGGAGCGCCTGCCTCCTCCCCCCGTTGGGGGGAGGAGCCGGACGCCCTCCCCCAGCGGGGGAGGGGCGGGGAGGGGGCGGAGTTGCCGAAAACCTTCGTTCACAGACCAATTAGCCCGCAGCGTTCGGCGATGCCGGAATATGTTCTTAACGTTCATCAGCTGCCGGGCGAAGGGGAGCACGCAAGACTTTTCGTCACACCCACCATCTGCGTGGCATTTGACATGCCCCGATCATTGCACTACACTTGCCGGTATTCGCACTTCCACGGACCTGCCCTTGCCCTGTGGCTGGAGGGTCTGCGGGGGACGCCGCTTCTCCAGGCGGTACAGCGCAGCCGCCGGGACGCCAAAGAAGCAGACGGCTGGAGAAGCAGGGGCAAGCGAGTTTCCTCGTCCCACTGCGTTGAGGAGGGTTTGGGAGGGCGCAGCCCTTCCAGAAGGGTATGCTTTAAACGATTGCACGGTGCAGCCGCGTGGGGCTGACGTAAACACCGAGTGAAATCAGGCTGCCTATGGGCCGTATCATCGCTGTCACCAACCTGAAAGGCGGAATCGGCAAGACCACCACCGTGGTGAACCTCAGCGCTGGTCTGGCGCTCAAAGGCGCGCGTGTGCTGCTGGTAGACGTGGACGCGCAGGGCAACCTGGCGATGGCTCTTGGGGCGACCCCGCGCCGCACGCTCTATGACGCGCTGGTTGATGGCGCGCGCGCTGCCGATTGCCGCACTCCCGTGCGCCGCAATCTCGACCTGATCGCTGCCGACGCGACCCTGCTGACGGCCCAGCCGACGATCGCCCGCCGGCCCGACTGGCCGCGGGTGCTCGAACAGGTCCTGCGTCCGCTACGCTCGGAGTACGATTTTATCTTTGTAGACTGCGGCGGTTCGCTGACGGTCCTCAATCTGAATGCGCTGCATGCGGCCAGCGATGTAATCGTGCCGACAACGGTTGAGCCATTTGCGGTGCGGGGCCTGGAAATGCTCGTCACGCAACTCAGCCGGATTAAGGGCAGCGCCAGCAGCCTGCGGGCGATCGTGCCGACCCTCTTCGATGCGCGGACGCGCCAGTCAGTAGAATTGCTGGAGCAGTTGCGCCAGCGGTATGGCAGCCTGGTCAGCCTGCCCATCCGCATCAACGTGCGTCTGTCGGAGTCCTCGGCCCGGGGAAAGACGATCTACGAGTACGATCCGCGCTCCCGCGGCGCCGCTGATTATGCTCAGCTTGTCGAGTGGCTGAGCGATCTCTGGGGCTTTGCGCCGCCATCCCCCGCGCAGCCAGCGCCTCCCCCGCCAGTTGCCGCGCGCCCTGCTCAACCGGCGGACGCGCCTGTTACGCCGCCCCCTCTGGCCGACACTGCGCCCCGGACCGCAGCGGCCCACCAGGAACCGGTCGTCACGGGGGCGGGCAGCCTCCTGTCGCTGACCTGCCCGCACTGTGGCAGCCCGCTGCGCCGCGCTACCGTTGCCGGCTACCGCGTGGTCTTCTGCGATCACTGCCGCTACCGCCAGCAGGAACTCGCCGGCGGGGTCAGAAGATAACGGGCGCGGGCCGTATGGCGGAGAGAAAGGCCTCCTTCGCTCTCCTGTCGCTCTTGCTGGCCGCTGGCCTGATCCTGGCCGCTCTGACCCGCGACGCGCCACTGGCTCGCTGGGACGGGTTGCTGCGCGCCGATGCGCTCAGCGCCCTGCTGGTGATCGTCGTAGCGGCACATGGTCTGGTTACGCTGGCCCACGGCGCGCCGCGTCCCTGGCGCGTGGCGATGACGGCCTGGCTGGTGGGGGCATCCGTGTTGCAGGGCCATCTTGCCGCGCTGGGAGGGCTGCTGGTCCTGGCGGGCTTGCTAGAGGAGACGGGGTCAGACGAGGAACGGCCCATCTGGCGGCTGGCGCCTGTGGGCGTGGTAGCGGGATTGGCGCTCATCGGCCTCACCGGCGGCGCCTGGAACTACGGCGCGCCGCTGGCGGGGGCCGGGTTGAACAGCCTGAGCTTTGTGCTGATCCTCGTTTCCGCGCTGCTGGCGCCGGACGCGCTTGCGCTGGCCGGCACACGCGCGCCCGCCAGCGCGTCGGCGGTCGCTGGCGGTTGTCTCTATACACTGATGCGCCTGTTCAGTCTGGGGCCGTGGAACACGGGCTGGCTTTTCGCCGCCCTGCTGATGGGCGGTCTGGTTGCGCTCTGGGGGGCATGGCGCGCCGCCATCGCTCCCGCTGAGCGGGCCGCGCCATGGCTGGGCCTGTCGTTGAGCGGCATGACCATCGCCGGAGCAGGGATGGGATCGGCGGCCGGGCTTACCGTCGCAGGGTATATCCTCCTGCTCTGGCCAGTGCTGCGGCTGGGACTGGAACGGCCTGCGGCGGGGATGCGCGCGCTCTGGCTGCTCTCCGCCGCCGTACCGCTGAGCGGGCCGTTCGTGGCCGGCTGGCTGGCTATTGCCGCAGCCACCGCTGGAGGGTTGCCCGCGCTGGCGCTCGTGCTGTGGCTGGCTGCGCTGCTGATAGCCCTGCCCCCCGCGCGCCTGGCCCTCGCGCCCGCCGCGCCGTCAACCGGCGACGGGCGGACCTGGCTGGCAGCGGGGTGCAGCGCCGGGCTGGGCCTGGGCGCGCCGCTGCTGCTGATGGGCCTGCTGGCGCCGCTGACGGCCCAGCTCCAGGGTGGCCTGACGCCCTTTGGTGAGATCGTTGTCTGGCCCTGGGCGGGGCTGATCGCCTTTGACACAGCACAGCAGCCAGTGGCCACCCTGCCCTCGCTGGCCATCGTCGGGCTGATGCTTATCCTGAGCGCGCTGTGCTGGGTGGCCCTGCGATTGCTCGCGCTGCGCAAGCGGTGAGCCATGGGCGAACTGCTCGGCGCCCTGGGTCTGGCCTGGCCCCGTGTCGTGTTCTACCCCGGAGGCCTGTTTGCCCTGGCAGCCAGCCATCTGTTGATGCGCTGGCTGGCGGTCTGCGGCGGCGCGCCACTCTGGCCGGCCCCCCCGGTGACCGTGCTCGACCTGGCGCCGCCTCTCGCCGTCCTGACCCTGCTGCCCCTGGCCCCGGCGCCGCCCTTTCCCTTCGGCCTCGATCTGCCCGTCGCCCTCGTGCTGCTGGAGTGGCCACGCTTCCGCGCCGCAGCCGTGCGCGGAAGCGCCCCCGCCGCGGTGCTGCGCGACTACGCGCTGCCGCTGGCGGCGGCGCTGGCCCTGGCAGTGGCGACAGGCGGCCTGGAGCTTGCCGCGCTGCTACGCTGGCCCGAGTCTGTGCCGGAACGGGCGCTGCTGGCGCTGGGCGCTGCGCTCTGGCTGCTGGGCATGCCGCGCCTGCTCCGCGCCGGGCCGGGAGGCGCCGCGGGCGCCCTGCGGGCGCTTGGCTTGCTGCTGGTGGGGGCGTTGCTGCTGCTGGGCGCCCTGGCAGCGGGCCCCGGCCAGTGGCTTCCCGCCGACCGGGCGGGGTGGTTGTTGCCTCCCCTGGCCACGGCGGGGGCGGCCCTGGCTGTGGGGGCCGCGCTGCGCATTCCAGAGCGCTGGCTGACGAGGATGGGAGTGGCGGGATGCGTAGCCGTGCTGGCGCTCGCGGCCTACGCCGCGTCAACCGTGCGGTAACCCCCACGCCCGCGGGGAGTAAAGGCATCGGCCAGATTGGCGATGATCGCGCTGGCGAGCTGCATCTCCACCCGCAGCACCTCGCGCAGACTCTGTGGATCGCGGTCGGGCCACAGCTCGAACAGATCGGAGACAGTGCTGCTCACCAGTTGGGTCTGTTCCAGGCGCAGGCGCTCCGGGCCGCCCTGATACACGCGGCGCACCTCAACCATTACCGGCTCCATCTGGGCGACCTCGGCGGGGTAGAAACGCTCGAACGCATTCGCGACGGCGCGCTGGAACATGCGCACCAGTTCCGTGTCGCTCCGCTCCCGCGCGATGGTGGTCACCACCGTGTAGGTCCACTGGAGATCGAGCGGCTCGACGGGCAGATTGCGGCCCTCGGCGAGCAACTGGTGCACTGGCGTCCAGGTGAAGCTCAGTTCAAGAAAGGGAGGAGTGTTTTCACTGGTAAGAGGCTCATCATGTTCTGGAAAGAGTTCTACTTTACAGGTGCGATCCTGGGTGGCGGGGATGACGCTTTCAATAAACGCATGTTCATGCAGACCCACGGCGAGCCAGGCGTCTTCCAGCCCCGCGACCAGATCGTCATAGGTTATCATTGTGGCTCCTTTGATGGTATTTTGGATTTTGGATTTTAGATTGCTGTATGTGGTGTCTTGGTGAGATCTGGTGATGACGCGCGTGCGCGGTGCGCCGCAGGAACTGGTACAGGAGGCTCATTCGCTACGCGCGCACGGCACGGCCGTGATGAAAACACCAGCAGCGGGCTATCGGCTATTGTCACATTAGATGAACGTGCGTCGCCTGGAGGCGCGTGGAGAGGGCTTTGCCTTTCTAAAAGGGGAACGCGGGTTTCCCGATGTCCCTGCTCATCGAGCCTGGCGGCAACCTGCCGCTGGTTGCATGGCGATGGAGAAATCAGATCTTCCCGCAGCGCCGCCCGCAAGAGCGACCGGAGCGACAAATAGTTCTGCTATTGTAAACCCAACTGTCGCTACAAGCAACTACGATCGTGATTAGTACGATAGTTGCCGGTAAGACGTGCGCCTACACGGTCTGGTATCATGTCCAGGAGTGAGGTTGCCGCGGCGTCTCGCCTGTACCTCTCCGTGGAACGCCGGACAGGCATGTCGCTTTGCCGGGTTCTAACTATAACTATAACTATGGATGCCGACGCCCTCGCCTTAATCTACGAGCAGCTGTCCGGGCTGCGCGCGCAGCTCGAGCGCCTGGCGTCTGAACCGGCGCCGGCGCCTGCCGCTCATGCGGTGCAGCATCTGCGCTCCGCTCCCTTCGCCTGGGAGCTGTGGATCGGCCCGCAAGGCCAGTGTCGTTATAGCAGTCCTGCCAGCAGCGCCATTATTGGCTACACTCCCAAGGAACTCTACGCCGATCCCGACCTCCTGACGCGCTGTGTGCATTACGCCGATCAGGATCTGTGGGCGCGCTACCAGCGCCAGGTGCTACGCGCGGAGCATAGTGAGATCTCTATGCTGTGTCTCCGCCTGGCGCATCGCGCCGGCGCGGTGCGGCGGGTGTTGTACCGCTGCCGCCCATTTACGGATCCAGACGGCATCTGGCAGGGTCGCCACGCCAGTGTGTGGGTGCTTGGCGAAGGTGAGTTCCCGGATCTCGTCCCGCTGGCCCCGGATTCCTGGCCAGGCGCGCAGATGGAGCAGCGTATGTTGTCGGAGTATCACTTCATCCGCTCTGTCGCCGATCTCCTGCCAGCCACGGTCTTTATCTTCGATTTAACGGAACGGCGCGCCGTGTATGCCAATCGTCCCCTTGCCAGGCTGCTAGGCTACGGTCCCGACGAGATCCGCGGTTCCGAGATTGACTCCCTGCCGAGCCTGCTGCATCCCGAGGATCGCGCCAATCTGGAGCGCAGGCTGGAGGAACTGCGCGATATGAGCGATGAGCAGACCGTCGAGCATACCTTCCGCCTGCGCCACCGTGACGGCTCCTGGCGCTGGATGCGCACGCGTGGCCGTGTCTTCCGGCGCGATGCCGAGGGGCGTGTCTGTCAGGTGCTGGGGCAGATAGAAGACGTGACCAGGCAGCATCTCTACGAAGAGCAACTCCACTATCAGGCGAGCCTGCTGGCCAATGTCGCCGACGCGGTGATCGCCACCGATCTCACGTTCCGGATCCAGAGTTGGAATGCTGCTGCGGAACGGATCTATGGATGGACGGCCAATGAGGTGCTGGGCCGGCCGGTTGATGAGGTGCTGGTGACGCGCTACCTGAATGACTCCGCAGAAGCCGCTCTTCAGGTTCTGTTACGCGAAGGGCAGTGGCGCGGCGAGGTGGAGCAGCGCCGGCGCGATGGGAGCTACGTGCCCATCCAGTCCTCGGTCACCCTGCTCCGCAACGGCGTCGAACGGATGACGGGCGTGGTGGCGATCAACCGCGACATCAGCGAGCGCCGGCATGCCGAACGGCTGCTCCAGGCGGTAAATGCGCGCCTCGAACAGACGATTGTCGAAGCCCGCCGCTACGCCGCCGAGGTCATACAGATCAACCAGATGCATGACCTGCTCCAGGTCTGCCAGAACCGCTCGGAAGCCGCCGAGGTCATCCAACTGCGCCTGGCCGCCCTGTTCCCCGATCACGGCGGCTATCTGGCCGTGCGCGTTCCCGGAGCCGATGATCTGGAAGTGATCTGCCAGTGGGGCGAGCAACGCCCGGCTCGGCTCGTGTTCCCTATCGAGGATTGCTGGGCCCTGCGTCGTGGCCAGATCCACGTGCTCACCGACATCCAGACCGGGCCGCGCTGCCGGCATCTCGGCGCGGCCCGCGCTGCGTACAGTTGTTGTCTGCCCCTCGCCGTGCAGAGCGAAATCTACGGCGTGCTGCACGTCGCCGGTGAGGCTCAGCCGCGCAGCGAGTTGCTGATCTCCGTTGGCGACGCGATCAAGCTGGCCCTGACGAACATTGACCTGCGCGAAGCCTTGCGCGAGCAGGCCATTCTCGATCCGCTGACTGGGCTGTTCAACCGGCGCTACCTGGAAGCGACCCTGCCCCGCGAGGCGCACCGCGCGCAGCGCGAGGGCGAGCCGCTCTGCGTGGCGATGCTGGATATTGACCATTTCAAGAGTTTCAACGATCGCTACGGGCACGAAGCCGGCGATATGCTGTTACGCGAGGTGGCCTGGATCTTTCGGGAGCATATGCGCAAGAGCGACATTGCCTGCCGCTACGGAGGCGAGGAGTTTGTACTGGTGCTGCCCGGCTCGGCAGTGGAGGACACAGTGCAGCGGCTGGAACAGATCCGCAGTCTGGTGAACGCCCTGCAGCTTGACTTTCACGGCCGCCGCCTGGAACCCATCAGCATTTCGGCAGGCGTGGCCGCTTACAGCGGCGCCTGCGGCGGCATCGAGGAGTTGCTGCGCGCCGCCGATGAGGCCCTGTATGCCGCCAAGCGCCCCGGACGCAATACGATTGTGGTCCACGGATGAACCCCGGAGCCTGGAACTTGTCCCGCATTGCATCGGCCCTGCCCATTTCCCGGCACCTGTGCTATAACAGAATCAGTGCCACGCTGCGCCTCCGGCTGGCCGGAGTTGCGCTAGAGGGCTGGTCGGCACGATCAGCCTCGTTTTGAGTTGCCATGCGCATCCTTGAGGAGCTTTGCGCCGAACTGGCTGCCCGGCCCGCGCTCGCTCCCATCGCCGCCGCTCTGAGGCAGAGCGGCTCGCGTCTGCAACTGGCGCCGTTGCCAGCGGCTGCTCGCGCGCCCGTGGTGGCCGCCCTGGCCCGCCACCACCGCGCGCCGCTGCTCTTCGTGCTCTCGAGCGCCGATGTGGCCCTGCGCGCCGCCGATGACCTCCGGCAGTGGCTCGGTCCGGCCCGACCGCTCTATTATCCTGCCAGCGACGCGCTGCCCTATGAGCATATGTCGCCGGGCAGCCAGGTGATCGGTCAGCGCCTGCGCGTCCTCCAGGCTCTCGCCGCCTGGCGCGCCGGGGCGGGGCCGGCGGAACCGCCGGTGATTGTCGCGCCAATCAAGGCGCTCATGCAGCCGACGCTGACCCCCGACGAGCTGGCCGAGGCGACGCTGCGCCTGGACCTGGGCGCGACCTGCCGCCCCGAGGTCCTCGCGCGCCAGTTGCTCCACCTGGGCTACCAGATGGCCCCGACGGTGGAGGCGCCGGGCGAGGTGAACCGTCGCGGCGACCTGCTCGATGTCTGGCCCCCGGCGGACGATCTGCCGCTGCGGATTGGCTTCTTCGGCGATGAGGTGGAGAGCATCCGCCGTTTTGACCCCGCTACTCAGCGCAGCGAAGCGCGTCTGGAAATGGCGACCCTCGGCCCGCCGCACGAGATCCCCCTGTGGCGGCGTGAACTGGCCGTGGCCCGCATCGCCGCTCTCGATTGCAGCGGTCTTCGCCGCGAGGCGCGCCTGGAGTGGGAAGCCGCCCGCGAACGTCTGGAGCAAGGGGCGCGCTTCGAGGGCCGCGCCTTCTATGCCCCATTCTATCGGGACGGCATAGGCGCCTCACTGCTCGACCATCTGCCCGAGGGTGCGGCCATGTTGCTCTCCGAGGCGCAGTTTCTGGCGCGGCACGCCGCTGAGATCCACGAACAGGCCGAGCACGGGCGCGCGCGCCTGATTGACGCCGCCGAACTGCCGCCCGCTTTTCCCCGGCCCTACTTCCTCTGGGAGGAACTCTTCGACCCTGCTGCGCCCCCAGCCCGCTGCGCGCTGGCCGACCTCAGCGGCTCCGAAGCGCCCGATACGAGCAGCGCCAGCGAATCCCTCTCCCTGGGTGATCTGCGCTTCGAGGCCGCCGAACTATTCGGCGGCCAGTTCCGCCGCCTGGTTCATGAGATTGTCACCCGTCTGCAACGTGGCGAGCGGGTGCTGGCCGTAACCAGTCAGGCGGCCCGGCTCCAGGAACTGGTCGAAGAGGCGCTCCAGAATGCCGGCGCCGACTCCGCGGCGGCCCGGACGCGCTTCGATGTCGCTCACAGCGCCCTGGAGGGCGGCTGGCGTCTCCCGGCGCTCAATCTGACCCTCTACACCGACAGCGAGATCTTTGGCATTCGCCAGCGCCGCCCCCTCAGCGAGCGCCGCAAACGCAACGCTTCCGTCGAGGAGCGGGCGGCCTTCGTGCGCGGCCTCAAGCCGGGCGATTATGTGGTGCACATCGAACATGGCATCGCCCGCTTCGAGGGCCTCATCCGCCGCGTGGTGGGCGAGATCGAGCGCGAGTATCTGGTGCTGCGTTACGCGGGCGACGATAAAATCTACGTGCCGGTGGACCAGGTGGATCGCGTCACCCGCTACATCGGCGCGGGCGATGCCGCGCCTGCGCTCACACGCCTGGGCACCCAGGACTGGGAACGGGCCAAGCGTAAGGCCCGCGCCGCGGTGCAGGATCTGGCCGAAGAACTGCTGACCATCTACGCCCAGCGCCAGATGAAGCAGGGGCATGCCTACAGCCCCGACAACGAGTGGCAGCGGGAACTGGAAGAGGCCTTTCCCTACCTGGAAACCGAGGATCAGCTCCGCGCCATCGGCGAGGTGAAGCGCGACATGGAGCAACCGGCGCCGATGGATCGCCTGATCTGCGGTGATGTGGGCTTCGGCAAAACCGAGGTGGCCCTCCGCGCCGCCTTTAAGGCCGTGCAGGACGGCAAGCAGGTGGCGGTGCTGGTGCCCACTACCGTGCTGGCCCAGCAGCATTACGACACCTTCCGCAAACGTATGGCCGCTTTCCCGGTGCGGGTCGAAATGCTCTCGCGTTTCCGCCAGCCGAAGGAACAGGAGGCCATCCTCGCCGATCTCGCCCGCGGCCAGGTGGACATTGTCATCGGCACCCACCGCCTCCTCTCCAACGATGTGCATTTCAAAGACCTGGGGCTGGTTGTGGTTGACGAGGAGCAGCGCTTCGGCGTGCGCCACAAGGAGCGCCTCAAGCGTCTGCGCGCAGAGGTGGACGTGTTGACCCTCACCGCCACGCCCATCCCGCGCACCTTGCATATGGCCCTGGCCGGCATCCGCGATCTGAGCGTGATTGATACCCCTCCTGAGGATCGCCTGCCTATCAAGACCTATGTGGCCCCGTACAACGAAGAACTGGTGCGCGAGGCCATCAATCGCGAACTGGAACGCGACGGCCAGGTCTATTTCGTGCACAACCGGGTGCAGAGCATCTACCATGTCGCCAACCGGCTGCGCAGCCTGGTCCCCGAGGCGCGCATCGCCGTGGGCCACGGGCAACTCGACGAGCGGGAACTCGAGCGCGTGATGCTCGAGTTCTTCGACGGGCGCTATGATGTGCTGGTCTGCACGACGATCATCGAGAGCGGGCTGGACGTGCCCAACGCCAACACGATCATCATTGACGACGCCACCGCCTACGGCCTGGCGCAGCTCTACCAGTTGCGCGGGCGGGTGGGGCGCAGCGCCAACCGCGCCTATGCTTACCTGCTCTACCGCCAGGAGAAGCCGATGACCCAGGAGGCCCAGGCGCGCCTGGAGGCCATCCAGGAGGCCACCGAACTCGGCGCGGGCTTCCGGGTCGCTATGCGCGATCTGGAGATCCGCGGCGCGGGCAACCTCCTCGGCGCCGAACAGAGCGGCCACATCGCCGCCGTGGGCTTCGATCTCTACTCGCGGCTGCTGGAACAGGCCGTGCAGCAACTCAAGGCGCGCGTTGACGGAGTCGCCCCATCTGGAGAGGCCGCGCCTCCGGTCAGCCTGAGCGAAGCTGCCAGCAAATTGATCATCAGCGAGAAAGTGCTGGTCTCGCCGCTTGTCACCCTCGATCTGCCGCTGGCGGCCTATCTGCCTGAAGACTACATCGCCGACCCTGTGCTCCGGGTGGCGATGTACCAGCGCATGACCGAGGCCCAGACGGTAGAGGAGGTGCGCGAGTTGCGCCAGGAGTTACAGGACCGCTTCGGCAAGCCCCCGGAGGCGGCTCTGCATCTCCTCACCTGGCTGCACATCAAAGCTCTGGCCCTGCGGGCAGGCGTCAGTTCGGTTGTCGCCTCGGGCGACGAGTTTGTCATTCGCCTGCCCGTGCTGGAGAGCGCCCGGCGCGAGCGTCTACGCAGGCGCTTCCTGCGCGACCACACCGTGAAGGTCGGCCCGCAGTTCGTGCGACTCGACCGGCGGGCCCTCAACGGGGCCTGGAGTGAAAAGCTCATAGGCGTGCTCGAGGCCCTGGCGGCGTGAATGGTCCGTGAATGCTTTGCATTGCTGCCCCCCTCCCAGCCTCCCCCCGCTGGGGGGAGGAGCCGAGCGCCCTCCTCCAGCGGGGGAGGGGTTGGGGAGGGGGCTGGTGGAGCCGCCAGCGCCCCCCCAGACCTATAGAGTTTCTCGAAACGATTGACTCGCCCAGCCTCCTCAGCGGCTCAGTGTCCTCAGTGGCTCAAGCATTCCGGTCAGTGCTCTAGAACGTCTCCCACACCCAGTGGTACGAGCTTACCGGCAACGGGCGCGGCGGCATGGGCTGCCCCGGTCTGGGCAGCCGGTCATTGGCAGGATTGGCCGTTCCGCTGCGCGCGTAGATGTAGGCGATCTTGCCAGCGTTCAGCTCGAAGGAGGTCTTGAACCAGGCCTGGGCGATGGTCGGCTGGGCCCAGGGGAAGTCGACGCCGAAGAAGCTCGGAAGGCGCATGTTCTCCACCAGGCGCCCGCCGAAGGCCACATCGGCCATGTTGCTGTTGAAGCCCAGCAGCAGATGCGCTCCCTGGAACGAGTTGAACCACTTGCGGATCGGTTCGCTGCCCGTGGCGTAGCCCTGCACCCGTAGCGTCTGGCACGAGGCGAAGCCGACCCAGCGGGCGCTGTTGAAGCGGGCATTGTTGGCGCTGGCCCAGGTGCTGTCTCTGTTCGAGGCCAGGCTCAGACCAGCCGGGCCGCCGTGACCGGCGTAGTACACAAAGTCGGCCCGGTCCACGCCCCAGGTGCAGTCAATCCCGCCCAGACCGCAATCGCGCCAGTCGCGCTCCCAGGCGGCGCTGTTGGACCAGTAGAAGCGCTGGCTGTAACCGTAGCTGAGCATCCCGCCGCGTAAACCGTTGGCGTCGGGGATGACCCCTGGCAGATCGCCGCCGCCCGCACCGGCCGGCGGATAGTCCCAGTTGGCTTCGATGCCGAAGCTGTAGCCGGCCTGCTCCGGGAAGGCTTCGGCGGCTGTGTTCGGGTTGCCGCGCTCGCTGACGAGCAGCGGCAGGTAGAGCGTGGGGGCGATGGCGGGCCGCAGGAGGATCTGCGCCTCGCGCACCGCGCCCTCATTATCGGTGACGCGCAGCACCACGGTAACCGGCGTGGGGGCGCCGTCACGGCCTGCGGCGGGCAGGTTGCGGGTGCGCAGTTCCACCGCGCCGGGGCCGTTCACCGTGGAAGAGCCCAGCGCGACGCCATCGCCGGTGAGCCATTCGACGCGGTAGGGCGCCGCGCCGTCGCTGATTGTGCCCCGCAGCAGTATTTCCTCCCCCGGGTTGAAGGACGAGCCGCTGGCCGGGTCGGTAATGCTCACCGTTGGGCCAAAGCCGCCCGGCCCCGACCGGGCCAGGGGCGCCACGATGTCGCGCAGGATCACCGTCTCGCCGCCGACGGTAACCTCGATGCCCGCAAACTCCAGCACCGGTTCCAGCGCCCGCTGCTCGACCGCGGCGTCGAGCACGTAGTAAGACAACGACGGTTGCGGTACATTGACGGTAGCGCCCGGAAACGAAGCGCGCACCTGCTGCTCGACCTGGTTGCGGATCGCGTCAGGGTTGGCAATGGGCACATTGCGCGGCTGGCCGATCTGGCGGCTGAAGAGGGGCATTGCCACCGCCGCCAGGCCCGGCACGACGTTGTCGAGCGTGGGGCCATTGTCGGGAGTGGTGGTGGTAAAGAGCAGCGAGAGGTGCCCGCCCGGCCCGCCGAGGGGCAGGCCAGACTGCTGGCCGAACTTCACCGGCAGGCTCATCGGCACCCGTACCACCACGCCAACATTCTGCTCAGTCGCGGCGGCGTCAGGGGTGTTCGCGGGGAGCGTGGCGGCGCGGATCAGGCTCGTCTGATAGAGCGGGTTCTGCGGATCGGGATTGAAGTCGCAGCCCTGAGGGTTCGGCGTGAATACCCCCTGCGGGTTCTGCGGGCCGAGCAACAGCCTGCCGCTGCCGTCCATAAAGCCATTATCCACGAGGAACCGGCAGGCCAGCCGTTGGGCCTGCCCGCGGTCAATGGCCCCGCGCGCGCTCTCGCGGCCGAGTTCGTTCAGATTGGTGGCGTAATAGCCGCCCGTGGCCCCGTAACGCACCAGCAGCGAACGGGTGTCGGTGAACGCGACCGTAAAGCGTGGAAACCCGAGATACGTATCCGACGCGATCGGCTGGCGATCGTAGATGCCGCTGAAACGTTGGGCCAGATCGCGCGTCGTGTCGCCGGTCACCTGCGGCGCGCTCAGAGGAAAGACCGGCAGTGTGCCGCCCTGCTGGATGACGATATCGTTCGCGGTGACAAAGACAGGCGGAGCGGAACGCGCGGTCCAGGCGCCGGTGAGGGCCGTGATGAACACCAGCGTCAGTAGCATCAGGCGCCACGGAAGACGGTTCGGAACTGCGGACATCAGGTTCTCCTTTCGTTGATCGCTCGCGGTTCGCGCGGCACGTTCTCAAACGTAAGGCTCCTGGAGGGCGTAGCTTTCTCAGGCCCTCCCCTCAAGCCTGTACACGACCCATAAGTTGGGAGTGAAGGTTCCGCCCCCAACCTTCCTGATCCTCTGGACCGGCAGGAGCGATCCGCCGGTCGCCCCCGCCATATGCTTGGCGCCGCCCGACGCTTCACCGGCCCCGCTGCCGTATTCGGCATCAGGACGCGCTTCTGCGGAACAGCGTTCGGGACCCCCTGTGCCATGGTTCTCAGGTGTAGGGTGTTCCGGCGCATGCTCGCGTCGCATGCGCCATCCGGGGCATTGGGACGTCCAACTCTCCCCGATCCCGCTCGCGGGGGAGGGGGGCGGGGGGGTGAGGGTGGTAAGCGCGCTGGAATGCCGAAAACTCCTTCTCGTTCGGAAAACCCTACACCTGAGAACTGTGACATAGGAGGCTTGCATATCCCCTCAAGCAGAGGAAACTCTGGGCGGCCATACGTTGAGAATCTCCCTGGAGAGCACATGTAACAACGAGATTCGCAACGCATTTGACACTCGGGGACCGGACAGCTTTCGCACGCGATCCTCTGTGACTCGGCAAGCTACAATCATACCTGGGAGGGTGTTGGAGAGCGCGGCGCTCGCCGGCCAGGAGCGTATGGGAGAGTGTAGCTCTCCCGCGAAAATGCTCGTTAAGCTGGACGGCGCAGCCCCGTGGACATACGTGAGGAGCGCGCATGGCACGTTCGCTATACCTCGTTCCGCTGGAACGGCACGCCGGAACCTCGCTGCTATCGCTGGGCATCCTCGATTATGTGCTGCGTAAGACACGGCGCGTGGCGATCTTTCGCCCGGTGATCCGCGACGAGGCCATAACCCGGCCTGACAAAACGATTGATCTGCTGCTGCGTCACTTTCGCCTTGATCAGGGCTACGACGAAACCTATGCGCTGACCGCTGCGGCGACCGACGCCTTGCTGGCCCATAGTCGCTACGACGAGCTTCTCAATCGCATCATTGCCGCCTACCAGCGCCTGGCGGGGCGCTATGATTTTGTCTATTGCATGGGCTCTGACAGTCATCACGATGCCCCTCAATTTGAGTTCAACCTGAATGTCGAAATGGCCCGCAGCCTCGACAGCCCGGTCATCCTGCTGGCGAGCGGTCAGGGGCGCGGCGTCGAGGAGCTTGCAGGGATGCTGCGGCAGGCTCATGACGCCTTTCGCGCCCGCGGCTGTCCGGTGGTGGCGCTGGTGGTGAACAAGGTCGAACCCGAACGTCTGGAGGCGCTGCGCGCGTCGCTGGCCCGCGATCTGGAGCTTCCCCCCGATCAGGTGGTGGTTTTGCCGGCCGATGTGATTCTGGCTAGCCCGACAATGCGCGAGGTGGTCGAGCAGCTCAACGCCGAGGTGCTCTATGGCCGCGAGCAGCTCGACCGGCAGGCCCGCCGGGTAATGATCGTGGCCATGCAGATGGAGCATTACCTGGAGCGTCTCAGCGACCATGCATTGCTGGTCACGCCGGGCGATCGCGGCGATATTCTGCTGAGCGCGGTGCTGGCCCACCATTCGGCAAACTACCCGTCGCTGGCCGGGATCGTGCTGACGGCGGGACAGCGGCCCTCGGCGGCCCTGACGCGCCTGCTCGACGGTGTGGGCGAGATCCCCCCGGTGGTGGCGGTGACCAGCGATACCTACGAGACCGCGACCGAACTGTTCCGGGTGAAGTCCTACATTACGACTGAGGCGCCGACGAAGATTGAGGCGGCGCTACAGCTCTGCGCCCGCTACATTGACGGCGCGGCGCTGGAACAGCGTTACGGCACAATCGCGCCACGGGGGGTCTCACCCCGGCTCTTCCTCTACAACCTGACCCAGAAGGCTCGCTCCAATCGCCGGCGTATCGTCTTGCCTGAAGGCAACGAGGAGCGCATCCTGCGCGCCAGCGCCATTCTGGTGCGCGAAGGCATCGCCGACCTGATCCTCCTCGGCAACCCGCAGGAGATCCGCGCTATGGTCAGCCGTCTGGGGATTGATCTGGATCTCGATCAGGTCACGATCATTGACCCGGTCACCTCGACGCGTCTTGACGCCTATGCCGACGAACTCTACCGCCTGCGCCAGCACCGCGGCATGACCCGTGAACTGGCCCGCGACCTGATGCTCGATGTCTCGTACTACGGCACGATGATGGTCCATATGGGCGACGCCGACGGCATGGTCTCGGGCGCGGCGCATACCACGGCCCACACGATTCGCCCCGCGCTCCAGATCATCAAGACGCGCCCGGGCATCTCGATTGTGTCCTCGGTGTTCTTTATGTGTCTGGAGGACCGGGTGCTGGTCTACGGCGATTGCGCCATCAATCCTCGACCCACCGCCGAGCAACTGGCCGATATTGCAATTGCCTCGGCGGATACGGCAAAACTCTTCGGTATCGAGCCGCGGGTAGCGATGCTCTCCTACTCCACAGGTGAGTCAGGTGAAGGGGAGGAGGTGGAGCGGGTGCGGAAGGCGACCCGGTTGGCGCAGGTACGCCGCCCTGATCTGTTGCTGGAGGGGCCGCTCCAGTACGACGCCGCGGTAGACGAAACCGTCGCGCGCACCAAGATGCCCGACTCCAGGGTCGCGGGCCGGGCCACGGTGCTGATTTTTCCCGATCTGAATACTGGCAACAATACCTACAAGGCGGTACAGCGGGAGACGGGCTCGATTGCAGTGGGGCCGGTGCTCCAGGGGCTGAACAAGCCGGTCAATGATCTGAGCCGCGGCTGCAGCGTCGAGGATATCGTCAATACCGTGGCGATCACCGCCGTTCAGGCTCAGGAGATGCTGGAACTTACGGAGGTATAAAAACCAGCAGGGGCGCGGGGAAACCTGGTTTCCCGCATCTTCCTCCAACCGGAGCCGGACTTAACCCCGGCCCGAGTGAAGGTTGTTCCTTCCCGCCGGCAGGGGGTGGGGAAACCTCTCAGGTGCAGGGTTTTTCGAGCGAGCAGGGGTTTTCGGCATTCCAATGCGCTGACGATCCTCACCCCCCCGAGTTGGGCGTCCCAATGCCCCAGATGGCGCATGCAACGCGAGGATGGGCCGGAAAACCCTACGCCTGAGAAGTAGGGGAAAGCCGGTTTCCTCGCCTCATCTGGCTCGAAGGCCCTACAGCATACCCACAGCGGCCAGCCAGAGAATGAGCAGTCCGATGGCAATGCGGTAGATGCCGAAGGCCACGAAGGTGTGGCGCGCGACGTAGCGCAACAGCCAGCCAATCGCCAGGTAGCCGACGATCATGGCCACCACCGTGCCTAGCAGCAGGCGGCCCCAGTCGCCGGCCTGCACCTGGTCAAGGCTGCCGATCAGGTCTACCAGCGTTGCTGCGCCGAGGACGGGGATCGAGAGGTAGAAGGAGAAGGCGGTTGCAGTGCGCCGGTCGAGACCAGCCAGCAACCCGCCAACGATGGACGAGCCGGAGCGCGATACCCCCGGAATGAGGGCGAACACCTGGGCAATGCCAATTCCCAGGGCCTGCCCGGGGGTGACGCGCCCCAGATCGCAGGTGCGCGCGGCGCGGAGCGGAAAGTATTCGATGAGCAGAAAGATGATCCCGCCAGCGATCAACGCCCCGGCGATGACCTGGGGCGTCTCGAAGAGCACGGCCTTGATGAAGTCGCGGAAGACGATGCCAATAACCGCGGCAGGCAGGGCCGCAATCACGACCCCGATCCAGAGCCGGCGCGCCGCCAGCGCCTCCTCGGTTGCGCTCCGCCCCAGCAGGGCGCGCCCCTGGGCCAGGAGATCACCGGCGTAGAATGCCACGACCGACAACACCGTGCCGAACTGAATGAAAATCTCGAAGGTGCCCCCGATGCTGCCGGTGTATCCCAGCAGATCCGAAACGATGAGCAGGTGGCCGGTGGAAGAGATCGGCAGCCATTCGGTGATGCCCTGAACCACTCCCAGAACGATCACCTTCCACCATTCGGGGTCGCCAGGAACGGCAATCGCCAGGCTGCCCAGCAGGGCTGCCACCGCGCCGATCAGCAGGGGCAGGGGCAGCGCTGGCGCGGGCGCGCTGACCTCGCGGGCGGATGGTTTGTGCATGGATTCTTCGCTTCTTCAAGCCCTGTTCCCGTA
This sequence comes from Chloroflexaceae bacterium, assembly GCA_025057155.1. Classification (NCBI taxonomy): domain Bacteria; kingdom Bacillati; phylum Chloroflexota; class Chloroflexia; order Chloroflexales; family Chloroflexaceae; species Chloroflexaceae bacterium. The sequence continues at coordinate 125,199 of JANWYD010000012.1, read as the reverse complement.
GGGGGCCACAGTCCCGGCAACCCTCACCGAGATGACGTCTCGCTGCAGCGCCAGCATGCGTGGCGGCGCTTGCGCGTGGCTCAACAGCGTGCGCTCGGCGGATGACGATCCGCTCATCGTCTGGTCGCGACGCTCGATAATCTTTCTCCAGCACGTTTTATCCAGGAGAGCGCTGAAAGGGTCGGAGCAAGGAGCACACCGGCAGCTTCCCTACATCCCGTACTCCAGGCGGCGGATCAGCGCGCCAGGCAGCCGCGCCTCGATCATCTGGCGCTGGGTTGCGCGCACGTCATATTCCACCCGAGCGAAGGTTACGATGCCGCGGTCGGTATCGAGAAGCGCATAGGCCGCGCGGGGGTCCTGGTCCCGGGGTTGGCCGACGCTGCCGGGGTTGATAATAAAGCGCGAGTGCTCTTCGAGCTCAACCACCCGCTGGCGGTCGGCCAGAAAGCGTTCACAGCGGTCAAAGCCGTCGCGGACGCGGAATCCGAGCTGGACGTGGGAATGGCCAATGAAACACACTTGCTGGTCGAATGCCAGGAAGTTGCTGGCGGCCTGTTCGGTCGAGAGCAAATACTCCCAGACCGGCTCACGGGGGCTGCCGTGGGCGAGAAAGAAGCGCTCGTTAATCGGCAGGGCCGGGGCGAGTTGCTCGAGCCAGGCGCGATTCTCTGCACTGAGTTGCGCGCCGTTCCAGATATTGGCCCGGCGCGCATCGGGGTTGAAATCCTGCAGATCGATCTTGCCGAGACAGGCGAGGTCGTGATTGCCGGTGAGGGCTTTGCTGGCGTACTGGCGCATCAACGCCACGCACTCATTCGGGCGCGGGCCGTAGCCGATGGTATCGCCCAGGCACCAGAGGTCGTCAAAACTGCCCACAGCGGCCAGAACTGTCTCCAGAGCGACGAGATTTGAGTGAATATCAGAGACAATAACGACACGCATGCGGGCACCTGCGCTTTTTTGACGCTACCCAAACCGGGTTCTATAATGGAAGCGGTAACGTCCCAGCGAAAACGCTCACCACGTATGTTCGAGCCAACCGCCCATTGTCCATATCTCGGGCTTAAGCAGAACCAGGCGATACGTTTCGCCTCACCCACGCCTGAGCATCGCTGCTACGCTACCGGCCAGGCTCAAGAGATCCCCTCAACTCCGCCAGAGTACCAGAGCGCCTTTTGCCTTTCCGCCAATCATATCAGATGCCCATTATACACGGGCAGGGTGCTTCCATCAACGCCGGCGCCGGCCACTGCTCCGAGCGTCGAACCGGCGCTTGCCTCCACCGGCGGGTTGCGCGGCTGGCTGGCGGGTCTTCCCGCCCGCGATCGCGCAGTCTACGGGCTGCTGCTGACTCTGCTGGGAGTGATTCTGGTGATCTACTCGCTCGCAGGTCTGAGTCTGGTCCGCGAGGGCGCCTTTTCGGGCGGCTCGCCTCCTCCGGCGCCAACGTTGACTGGAGAGCCAGAACCCGGCATCCTGGGGCCGTCTTCCGCTGCAACGGCCACGGGAGCGGCGACGCTAACGCCGACCGCGCGGCCCTCGAGCACGCCCACGGCCAGCGCCACGCCAACCGCGTCGGTTCTGCCAACGATTGAGGCCATTACCGCCAGCCCCCTGCCGCCCACGGCAACTTTCGCGCCGCCAATCTATATCCCGCCCCCTCCGGCGCCAACGAATACGCCGGGGGCATTGACTCCCATCACTCCCGAAGCGCCGACTGCGACCGAGGTAGTGGTTCCGTCTCCCACGTCGCCGCCTGGAGAGATTCCCATCGAGACACCGGTTATCTTCCCCTCAGAAACGCCCACCACGGTGCCAGCCCAGACGCCCACGCCGCCGTTCCCGGAAGCGCCCACCAGGGCGCCAGTCGAAACGCCCGCGCCGCCATCTCCAGAGGAGCCCACCGGCGCCCCTCCAGCGGCGCCTACGGCGGGCGCACCGCCATCGCCCGCCCGCACCCCCGCGCCGTAGACATCGGGAGAAACACGAGCAGAGCCGGGGAAACCAGGTTTCCCCGGCTCTCTCCACGCTATACGCCGGCCTGGGAAGCTGCAGCCCCGCGGGTCTGATGAGCCGTCAGAGGCGCTCCAGCCAGGGTAGCAGAGCGTCGCAGAACGCCTCGGGCGTCTCGTCGAAGGGGCAGTGACCGCTCTCGGACAGAATGATAATCTCGGCCTGGGGCAGGAAGAGGCGCTTGATCGCCTCGGCGTCCGAGGGGGGGATGGAGCGATCTTCGGCGCCCCAGATCAGCAGCGTCGGGCCTGTGTACTCGCCGGGGCGCATCTCGATCACCAGGTTGGTCGCGTTGCGCGTTGCGGCCAGGTACGATCCTGCACCATAGCGGCGCAACGGGCCGGCGAAGGTCTGCACCAGTTCGGGGGTTACCCGCTCCTTGCGGTGATAGGAGGCGAGCAACGCCTGGCGCACGCCCCACTCGTTGGCAAAGATGCCGGCCATGGTTTCGCCGACCAGGGGTGCGCCAATGACATTAAGCAGGAGCCGGTCGGTCGGGGTCAGCGGGCGCTCGTAGGGCTGCATGCCTGAACTGTTGACCAGCACCAGGGCGCGGGTAAGCGCCGGGTGGCGCCGGGCCACTTCACTGGCGACCACCCCGCCCATGGAGTGACCGATCACCACTGCCGGGCTGCCTACCACCCGGTCAATAAACGCAGCCACCTGATCGGCCCAGCGCTCGCGGCTCGGCAGGCCGGCAGGCCGGGCCGAGTAGCCGAAACCGTACAGATCGAGCGCGAACAGGCTATGCCGACGCGCTACTGGACGCATAATCGGGCGCCAATGTTCGATCAGCGCGCCGTAGCCGTGGATTAACACGACCGGCAGGCCGTGGCGCGGCTCGGAGGCCCAGTAGCGTATCGGCCCCTGCGGTCCGTCAAGGTAACGTTCCGTAATGGTATAGCGCCGCTCGGTTGTGGGGGCGGCGGTTGTGGTGGTTACTGGATTCATAATCGTTTAGCAGCGGAGAAGGGTAATCCCTGACAGGGCGCAGCCCTGCCGGGCCCTTCCGTTCAATACCGTGATCCTCACTAGTAGCATACCACAATTGCACACCTTTTGTCATTAATTTGCAACGTATCACCCGGCGCAGTTGCAACGTCTTCGGGGCTTGCCCCGAACCCCGAGTTTTTCGTTAGGCGTGGCAGCCTCGCCGCCCCGATCCCGCGGCTGGAGGCAGACCGTGCATCGGCCCCGGAGGCGTCACCTGTCCCCGCTGCGGGCCAGTTCGCGCCGTTCCAGGGCGAAGAGCACAATGGTTACATCGGCAGGGTTGATGCCGGCGAGACGCACGGCCTGGCCGAGCGTCGCCGGGCGGAAGCGCTTAAAGACCTGGCGGGCTTCGTTCCGCAGGCCGGGCAATTCGTCGTAGTCAAGCTCTGGCGGGATGCGCCGGCCTTCCATCTTCCGCAGCCGCTCCACCTCGCGCTGCTGGCGCTCGATGTAGCCGCCGTATTTGCATTCGATCTCCACCAGTTCGACCACATGGTCGGGCGCTTCAGGGAGACCCAGCACGTCGCGCACCTGGGCATAGCGTACCGCTGGACGGGCGAGCAGGTCGGCGGCGGTTGCCGGCTGGCTCAGGCGCTCCACGCCAACGGCAGCCAGGGCCTGGTTAAGGGTTGCCGACGGGTAGAGTTTACGCCCCTCCAGGGCGGCGCGCAGGGCCAGAGCCTCCTCACGGCGGCGCTCCACTGCCGCGGCGCGGGCGGCGTCCACCAGGCCCAGGTCGCGCGCCAGGGGCGTGAGGCGCAGGTCGGCGTTGTCGCCGCGGAGCAGCAGGCGATGCTCGGCGCGCGAGGTGAACATGCGGTAGGGCTCGCGGATCTCTTTGGTCACCAGATCATCAATCAGCACGCCGATGTAGGCCTGGTCGCGGCGGAGGATCACCGCGGGCGCGCCAGCGACGTAGCGCGCGGCGTTGATGCCGGCCATCAAGCCCTGCGCCGCCGCCTCTTCGTAGCCGGTGGTGCCGTTGATCTGCCCGGCCAGGAACAGCCCCGGCATGCGCCGCGCCTGGAGATCGGCGCCTATCTCGCCGGTAGCCACCGCGTCATACTCGATGGCGTAGCCGATGCGCATCAGTTCGGCCTGCCGCAGCGCCGGAATGGAGCGCAGCATGGCCCACTGCACATCTTCGGGCAGCGAGGTGTTGCAGCCCTGGACATACACCTCGTAGGTGTGCCAGCCCTCCGGTTCCAGAAACAGCCCGTGGCGCTCCTTGTCGGCGAAGCGCACGATCTTGTCCTCGATGCTGGGGCAGTAGCGCGGCCCCACGCCCTCGATGACCCCCGAAAAAAGCGGCGCCCGGTCAAGGTTGGCGCGGATCAAATCGTGGAAGGCCGGGGTGGTGTGCACCAGGTAGCACGGCAATTGCGGGCGCCACCCGGTGAGGGTAGGATGGGGATAGACCGCTGCGGGCGGGCCGCTGTAGGCGGGCGCCGGCGGATCCTCGAGATCCGGGTAGTAATGGCCGAAATACACCGGCACGGGGCTGCCGTGTTGCACCTCGGCGTGGCTAAAATCAATGCTGCGAGCGTGCACCCGCGGCGGCGTGCCGGTCTTCAGGCGCACCAGAGGAAAGCCCAGTGCCGCCAGGTCCTCGCCGAGGGCGACCGCCGGAACCTCGCCGGCGCGTCCGGCACCCCAGGTCGCCTGCCCGGTGATTGCCCGACCGCGCAGGAACGTCCCCGTGGTTAACACCAGGGCCTTCGCGCCGTAGACCCATCCGGTATGGGTGATCACCGCGAAGGCCGCCTCCGGCGGCAGCGCCGCCGCCTCGGACCGGGGGCGGCCACGCAGTGGAACAATCCGCTCAACCATGGCCTGCCGAATATCCAGGTTCGGAACCCGCTCCAGGGTCTCCTTCATCACCTGGGCGTACAGACGCTTATCGCACTGCGCCCGCAGCGATTGCACGGCGGGACCCTTGCTCTCGTTCAGCACCCGCAGTTGAATGGCGGTACGGTCAGTGATCCGCGCCATCAGCCCGCCGAGGGCGTCAATCTCGCGCACCAGGTGGCCCTTGGCCGGACCGCCAATGCTGGGGTTGCAGGACATATGGGCCAGTTTATCCAGGTCAATTGTCAACAGCAATGTGCGCCGGCCCATGCGCGCCGCGGCGTGGGCCGCCTCGCAGCCGGCGTGTCCGGCGCCGACCACAATCACGTCGTACAGGGTCTGCATATGCCGTGCTATAATAGCGCCCCAAAGCGACAATAATCGCCCTGGAGCGCGGTTCATCAGCGCCCGGGCGGATGCGACGCGCGCCTTGCACCCGCACAGGAGCACCCATGTGGCTTCTCTTTTGATTATAGACGATGATGTGACCTTGCTGACGCGCCTGGCGGCGCAACTCGAGGCCGCTGGCTTTCAGGTGGCCCGCAGCAGCGATGTGGTTCATGGCGAGCGCCTGTTTGCCGAACAGCGTCCTGATCTGGTCATCCTGGACGTGCGGGCTGGCGACGGGCGCGGCTGGGAGGCGCTCGAACGCCTGGCTTCCGAACGTCCGGTGATGGTGCTCAGCGGGCTGGCCCGGGAGGAAGATGTGGTTCGGGCCTTCGAGGCCGGCGCCGTCGATTTCATCGCCAAGCCCTACCGCTCAGCGGAACTGGTGGCGCGCGTCCGCGCCCGTCTGGGTGAGACCCTTGCTCCTGGCGTGGCAACCACGACCGCGGCTGCGGTCGGTGCGCCCTCGCTTGCCGCGCCTGCGCCCGCCGCTGGTTCCTCCGGCATGTCAGAACCTTCCCCGTCGCCAGCGCCTGCTGCGCGCCCCCATGTCGCGCCGGAACCCCGGTCGAAGAACAGACGCCGGGCTGAGCGCAACCACCACGACGAGGCGGTGTTCATGTCCGAGGCCGAAGAGATGGCCCTGCTGCGTGCGCCTCCCCCTGCTCGCAGCCAGACGCCGCCGACCTCGGCGATCCTGAGCGAGGAGGAGGCGGCGCGCTTCGGCCCGCGGCTGCGCGCGGAACGCCTGCGCCGCCACCTGACCCTGGTGCAGCTCGAGAACGAACTGCACATTCGCATGTCCTACCTCCAGGCGATCGAAGACGAGAAGTTCACCTTGCTGCCGCGCGGCCCGGCGGCCCTGGATATGATCCGGCGCTATGCCGAACACCTGGGGGTTGATCCCGCGGCGGTGCTCGAAGAACTCGGCAGCAAGTTCAGCCCGGAGGCGCCGGAGCCGCCTGTTTCGCTGGGAGGCGCGCCCGCGTCGCGTAGCCTGCCACGCTGGCTCATCCCGCTGATCGCCGTGGCGCTGGCTCTTGCCCTGGGCTTCGGCGCCATTGCCGTGTTTGATCCCGGCTTCTACAGCCGCGCTCTGACCTCCTTGCAGGAACTCTGGAGCTATCTGTTGGGCCTCATGGGGCAATCCTGAGGATTGCCCCACTTCCCATGGCTCTGAAAAGGCTTTCAGTTCCTGCCACTGCCAGGGTTGGTCACAGCTCCACGACGGCTTCGCCGGTCGTCAGATCAACCGGGATGTTGCCGTCGGTTTCCGCGAGCCGGGTGAAGCCGTCCGCCGCGAACACCATAACGCTGACGCCATACGGCGCGCCCGGCTCGACCGCGCCGCTCCAGTAGGGCGCCTCGATCTGGACGTTCTCTGCCGATTGATCGCCGATCGTCGCGTCGGCGACGGCGAGCGTGTCGACGCCGATGCCGCTTGCGTCAAGGCGCGAGAGGGTCACGCTGACCTGCGCCCCCGGCGGGAAGGGCTGGCCCGCGGGAGCGCGCACCGTCAGTCGAAAGGTTCGGTCGGTCGGGACCGGTGTGGGCTCCACGACGACAACCCGCGCCAGTTCAAGGGCAATATCCTGCTGCGGCGCCCCGTCCGTGATCGCCGGCACGGGCGCCGGCAAACTGAACGACTGGCCGTCCGGCAATTCCAGGACCGCGTCGACCACGTAGTCGCGGCGGTCGTCGATCGCGGCCTGATGGTAACGGAGCGCAAAGGGGAAGGGTGGCGCCCCTGCTACCGCTACGGGCTGGATGGTGACAAAGCGCCGGTCTTCGCCGTCGTTGACGGCAAACTCCAGCCGCACAATCAGCCGGCTACCCGCGGGCGCGTCGCTCAACTCGGGTACGGCGACGGCGCCGCTGAGGCTGCGGAAGGGCGAGGGCCACTGCGGGCCGCTGATGGCCGCGCCGTCCGTTACCAGCTCCATGTCGGCGAGGAAAAGGGCGCCGGATGGATTCTCCGGACGCAGCGCCACTTCGGCCAGCCGCGCCAGGTCAACACCGGTGAGCGCCGCCAGGGGCAGCCGGATCGTGCCCGGGAAGACATGGCCAAACCAGTTCTCGCCCAGCACCTTGCCGGGCGGGAAGGCGACCGTGACGAGTTGCGCGGCCTCGCCGCCGGCGCCATCGCGCAGGATGACGCGCATACGCTGCATCTCGCCCGCGGGCGAGCGGCGGTCGAGCGGGTCGACGGCGAGCCGGAGTTGCAGCGCGCTGGCCGCCGAGGCGTCGGCGAACGCCGGCGGGATGGCGACCCGCAGCGCCGCGCCGGGCGCGTCCCAGGCCAGGTGCAGTTGCGCGGGCATGCCGGGGTTGCTGACACCCGGGCGGCATGGGCTGCCGCTGCCCGCCATGCCGTAGGGGCAGAAGTCGAGTTCTGCGCCCTCGACCTGCACCGCCCCGCCCAGCGGGCCGGTGCTCAACTCGCTGCTGGCGGCGCCGGGCAAGATCGGGCGGCGCTGCTCCGCCGGGGCGACCGGGACGAGGAGCACCGGCGCGCCGTAGAGGGTCGTGGGGACGGGCCGGGTGGGATCGAGGCCGGGGATGGCATTAGCGTCGCCCGACTCCCAGGCGCTGAGGAGCGCCGGGGCGAGGCCGGCCAGGAATTGCTCCTGGCCCTCGCGGGAAAGGCGCGGGGCCTCGGGCAGGCAGCGGCTCAAGAAGCGCTGGCCATCGTCAAGCTCAACCGCCGCGTTGAAGAAGTTGTGGTTGCCGCCCTGCAGCAAGTACGCCACCGCCGGGCTGCGCCGGCCCGGGTCGAGCCGGGCAGCCTCAACGTGGTGCTGGCCCTCAAGGGAGGAGACATCGCCGTCACACTCGGGCAGTACCACTGCCAGCGGCACGTCGAGCGGGGGAACGCTGTCGAACCCGCCCGCCACGGGCGGGGCGAGCAGCAGCAGGGCGCGAGCCGGCCCCCACCCGCCGGGCGCCGGGACATCTTCCGCCCAGGCGGCGGCGATCTCGTAAGCCCCGTTGCCGCCCAGCGAGTGGCCGATCAGGTACAGGCGCGCCGGGTCCACCGTGAGGCCGGGGTCGAGGCCGAAGGCGGGGGCGCCAGCCGCCAGTTGCTCCAGGTGCCGCTCAACAACGAACCGCAGCCGTTCCGTTTCCTGCTCAAGCCCGCCGAACTCGGCCCGAAAGGCGGTGTTCAGGTCCGGCGCGAGCGCGAGCGCGCCCTGGGCGGCCAGCGCCTCCAGCAGATAGCCGAGCCCGGGGTCATTGCGGAACTGGGTCGCCTGGGGGCAGATCATCGGCTCCTCAGGCGATTGAGGCTGCATCGGGCAGACGGCGTGGCTCCCGTGGAGCACGAGCGCCACCGGGTGCGGGCCCGCGCCTGCCGGAGCGGCAATCGTGCCCCGCAGCTCCAGGGGTTCGACCACGCCACCGCCCACCTCCACGCTCACATCAGCCTGGCCCAACCGGTAGGCCCGGGCAGCGAGAGGCGTCGTGGTAGGCGCGACGGTCACCGTGGCCGCGGAAGGGGGCGTCGCGGTGGGTGATGGCGCCGGCGGCGCGGCGCAGGCTGCCAGCAGCACCCCCAGCAGCACAGGGTAGAAAAGGACGCGAAAAAGGTGGTGTATGGGCAGCATTGCTCTCCTGGGGTCGTTTACTTAGCTGTCTGTGAACGAAGTTTTCCGGTAACTCCACCCCCTCCCCAACCCTTCTCAGGTGTACGGTTTTCCGGCGCATCCTCGCGTCGCATTCGCCATCTGGGGCATCAGGACACCCAACTCCCCCTCTCCACCATAGGTGGAGAGGGGGGCAGGGGGTGAGGATCGGAAGCGCATTGGAATGCCGAAAACCCCTTCGCGCTCGAAAAACCCTACACCTGAGAGCTCCCCAACCCTCCCCCGCTGGGGGAGGGAGTCCGGCGCCTCCCCCCAACGGGGGGGGGGGTTGGGAGGGGGGCAGAAATGCAAGGAAACTTCGTTCACAGACGACTTAGCGGGCAGCCGCGCGACGCAGGGCCAGCCCCGCGCCGCCGAGCACGGCCGCGGCCAGCGCCATCCAGAGCGCGGCGTGGCTCTCGCCGCCCGTGCCGGGGAGCGTCGTGGGCGGCGTCGCGCCGCCTGTGGCAGCCTGCACGGTAAAGACAAGCTCGGTCCCGTCGTCGGCGCTCAGGATGAGCCGGCCGGCGTCGAGGCGATAGGCGTTGACCGCATCCAGGGCAACGAAGAAGCGCCCCTCCCGCGAGCCCTCCGGCTCGGGGCAGGCCCGCAGCGTGGCCGCCGCCGGTCCAAAGTCAATCTTGCCGCTGCCCGTGGTAGTGTAACTCGTGCGGTAATTGTTACATCCCCCGGAGCCGTTCACCGCGTTCTGGGGGCCAAAGGCCATGGTGATCCCGCCGCCGGTCGTATCTTCGGCGCTGCCGCCGGCGGGTGTCAGGCTCACAAGCTCCCAGGTTGAGCCGGTGATCTCGCTGGGGAGACTGCCCTGGGCCATGGCGCGAGGCGCGCCGTTGAACGCGACGATGAGACCCAGGAGGGCAAGGAGGAACAATCTGTACATCGGTGTACTCCTTTTGCTGCGGTCGTGACCTGCGACGTCCCACGGGGGACGGGGGTAACATAATCCAAATGCGAGGAGAGCGCATCACGCAAAATGGAGTATTTCACGGCGCCTGGCGCATCCACTCATCCAGGTGGATGATCACCGCGGCTGTCTATGGGAATCAGCCGAGAACTACGCACCCGGCGCGTGCATCACCGAGCAGCTTTTTGTACGCTCATACTGTACACTTGCCCTCTATGGCGACGCCAGCCTCGACCCGGCCGGGCCGGGCAACCGTTGAGGCAGCGCCGATGCGAGAAGAGCTGTGACGCAGGTGCAGACGGCGCTGGCATCTCGCCGGTACGACGACCCGCGGCGCTGGTGGATGCTGGCGGCCTGTTGCACAGTCGCCTTCGCCCAGCAAGCCGAGCCCTTTCTATGGATGATCGGCTACGAGATCCCTTCGTCGGCCTTCGGGACAGGATGGCGCGAGTATCGTGTCCTCGCCAGCCTGGGCGCCTTGCTGTTCGTGGCCTGCCAGCTTGTCGGCGGCGTCCTGGGCGACCTGCTCGGCCGGCGCCTGATCCTGCTGCTCACCGCGCTGGTGTGCCCGAACACGCCGTACCTGGTCCTCGTGCCGATGATGATGCTGTTCGGCCTCGGCTTCCTGATCGCCTCGGCCTCCTGGGCCTACTTGCGGCCCTGCCGGCAGACCTGATCGGCCTCAACTCGGGGCTCAACCGGGCGGCCGGGCTCGCCGGCAGCGGTCTGGCCGGCGTGCTGCTCCCGACCGTCGTGGCATTGCGGGGGACGGCCGACTTCAAGCTGCGCATGGGCGAGTTGAGCCTCAACCCACAGCAGCAAGCCATCGCGCTGCAGGCCGTTGATGTTGCGCTGCGGCAAGGGATCACCGTCGATGACCTCGCCCGGACGCCGGCCACGATCGGCGGTCTGGGGCTGATGGCGGCTTACCGCGAGGCCTTCGGTGTCGGTGTCGCATCGGCCCTGGTGCTGACAGGCGCCGTCTGCCTTGCCGTCGCGCTCGTCGCGTGGCTCTGGCTACGCGGCATCAAGGGTAGCGCCGATGACGCCGGGGCGGGCGGGCGAAGCAGTTTAGGCCATCGGGGCCTCTAGAGAGGGAGAGTCGAGCATGGGTTGTCTATTCGCGATTTTCGCTGGAATGTTCCCGCGCCTCGGCGTTCTGTTCATCTGGCTGGCCCGCCCGGTGTTGTTCAGCGCCGCCTTCGGCGGGAGCTGGTTCTTGCCGCTGCTGGGAATCCTCTTCCTGCCCTTCACCACCCTCATGTACGTGCTGGTCTGGGGGCCGGGCGGCCTCGACTTCTGGGGCTGGTTCTGGGTTATTCTGGCCTTTCTGATCGATATGGGCGCCATCGGCGGCTCGGGCTATGCAAACCGCGACCGCCTCGGCAGTACGGCAACGCCCGGGCGGACATAGGCCGGACGCCCGGGCGACAGGCCGGCAGGAGAGCCGCGCGCTCCCCGTAAGGTCGAGGCCGAGGCCGAAGCATTGGCGTAGCCAATGCTTCGGCCTTACATCATGGGCTCGGATGCGATTTTAGACGCCCATTCGCAGCTTGCACACCGCCGCGATGAAAACCTGCCCCCGTACGGACGCAGCGCGCTGCGTCCGTACGGGGGCCGCAGCACGCTGCGGCCCTACCCGCCGATGTTCACCTCAGGATTGCCGCTGCCCCCGCATCCAACCCCAGGCGTGTACGGCAAGGCTGATCTGGCCGGCGGCAAAGATGGCCAGTAGCGCGCTGACGGCAGCGGTACTCACCGTTGACCAGAAGGTCAGCGCCTGGCGAATATCGCCTAGCGACGCACGGGTGGCAGTGACGCGCGAAGCGACGTCCTCCAGAACAGCGCGTATCTGTCCCAGACGTTGGGATGTATCTTCGACGGCAGACTCGAGGCGCACGGGATCACGGGTCTCAATTGCCGCACGCATCTCCTCGGCCTGGGCGCGCGCGGCCTCGATCTGCTCGTCCAGCCTGGCCAGCGCGCCGGGGAGAGCCGGCACTTTCGGAAGCGGCAAACGGCCGAGTTGTTCGAGCCGCTGATTGAAGCGCTCCAGCCCGTCTTGGAGGCGTTGCGCGCGGAGCGTCAGTTGTTCCAGCGCGGGTTGCAGTTCGTCGGTGACGAACCGTTGTACCCGCTGCACCGCCGGCCTGTCGGCGCGCTCTGCGCGGAGGGCCGGCAGCTCGCTCCGCAGCACCTCGAGCTTCTGTTCTACGCCAGCAACGTTAGCATCGAGTGTGTCAATCGTCTGGACCGTCAGATCGAGATAGTCGGTGAGCGTATCGATCACCGCCAGCGAGGTCGCATCAACGGTGGCCTTGGCGAACCAGGCGCCGATTGTGCCGGTCACGCACAGCAGGAAGGTGATCAGCGCAACCACGAACACCACGCCACCGGCGATTCTACGCAGGAGAGTCATAGAACCACTCCATGCCTCATCGAGGCAGGGGCTTGCGCCGCGTGAACAGGCCGGCCTGGTAGGCGATACCCGCTGCGGCCAGCACGAGCGCGAGCGATGTGGCAAGCAGCCCATCCAGCCAGGGTAGCAGCATGCCGATGCCGCGCATGGTCAGCATTGACCCTGCCAGCCCGGCGAGGATGATCACCGCCCAATCCTTGAAACTGATGACCAGTACGGCCCCGATGCAGGCGCCGGCCACGGCCAGGATCCAGTCGAGCAGGCCGAAGCTGAGGCGGAAGAGGTCAAGCACGTTCAGCGTGATCGCGGCGCCCGCCACGGCGCCGAGGATGAGGGTGAGGCGGCCCAGGGCCCCTCTCGCCCGGCTCGCACCGAAGAAGGACAGTGCCGCGAACCCGAGCGTAATGAGCAGCGCCAGCCAGAAACCCTGGTTCCCTGGCAGCAGGCGCAGCAGGGCGAGTCCGAGGATGGCGCCAACCGCCGCTCCCGCGATGGTCAGCCGCGAGCCAACGACGAGAACCACGAGCCCCGTGGCGATCAGTAGGTAGGGAAACATTTGCCGTCTCCGTCTCCGTATCCGTGGGGTACACATACCCCTCCCATCCCGAAGAATGGAAGGGGGTTCTCGGAGCCAGAAAGCCCGGTGGCGCCAACCAGGTGGGCCGCCAGGCCAGTGAACGGAGAGGGCGTCACTACTCCTCGCCGAACTCGGCGCGCAGACGCTCCTCCTGCTCCTGCGAGAGGTTGGTCTGGATGATCTCGAAAGGCGGCAGGCTCTTCATCGCCTCGATCACCTTATCCGTCACCGCGGCCTGGCTCATCAGGAAAAGGGCCGATGTCCCGGGGGTCACCTTCTCCTGCACCGACTTGATGAACCTGTCATCGATGCCATAGTCCGCAAAGCGGCCGGTGAGCGCGCCCATGGCCGCGCCGATGGCCATGCCGAGGAAGGGAATGAGAAACAGCAGGCCGAAGAGCATACCCCAGAAAGCTCCACTAAGAGCGCCAGCGCCAGCGGTCGAGTAAAGTTGGCGCGTCTTCGGCTTCTTCTTGTCGGCGGGCCAGCTCACCACCGCTGCGTCGAGCACCTGGATCAACTGCTGCTTCTGAAGGCTTTCCAGCAGGTTCAGGGCCTGATCCGCCCCGTCAACCGAGTTGAACTTGAGTACACTTAGCGTGGCCATTATCACTCCTTCGACCGTACATCGCCGGGCCGTTCCACTAACTTGCCGGCCCTGGCCCTTGTGCGGAGTCATTACAGCATACGCGGCCGCGACCCGGATCACACGCCAGGAGCGTTTCACCATCGTCCGTCTGGTTGAGCCTGTGGGCATCGTCTGGTCGAGCGCTGGCACATCCATGTGGATCACCCGAAGCTCCACTGCTGGCGGTTCATCAGCAGCGTCACAAACCCAGCAGTCCACTCACGCCGTTCCACGCGAAGAAAAGGCCGAACACCAGGGCGACCGTAATGGAGATCGGCCGATTGTAGGTTGTGAGCCAGTCAATCGCCCGCTGGAGGAGCGTATGCGAGCGCCGCGGCGCGACTGCGGAGACAAGCACGGCGAGAATGAGCAGGATCTGCGCGAACACGATGTAGGCGGCGTAGGCGATGATCGCGCCGGTCCGGTCGAGCCCTGCGGCGTTGATGACGGCAAGGGCCGAGAGCGTAAACGCCCATAGCTTCGGGGCGACCGCGACGCCCAGCGCGCCCATGCCGAACGCTCTGAGGGCCGTGGTCTGATTAAGCGACTGCATCCACTTCGGCGGCGGATCGTCCGGGTCCTCCTCCTTGCGCCATTTCTTGTACGCGGCGATCAACAGCAGAATGCCGAGGAGCAGCTTCATGGTCGCAGCCACAGGGGCGCCGCCGCCCGCCGTCTCGTCTGCTGAGGCGGCGAAGACCACGCCGAAGAGCACGCCCTGCACCACACGGGTGAGGGTCATGCCGAGGACGAAACCGGCCCCCTTGGCGAGCCCACCCGGGCTGGCGAGCAGCAACAGGACGATAATGAGCCAGAGCGGCGCCAGGACGTTGCCGAGGATCATCGGCAGCAATTCGCCTGCCAGGGAGGTCATGAGGTTCTCCTCGCGTCATACCATTTCGGATTGTGGATTTTGGATTGCCGTATTTGGCGTCCGAATGGGGTTAACGTAGGGCCGAAGCATTGGCGTCGTCGTAGGCCCTACGACGACCCATCGCGCGCCTGCCAGTGAAGGAGGACGGTCGTGCCCGCGTCCGGCGCGGTCTCAATCGTGAGTTGCGCCCCGATCTCGCTCGCCCGCTCCCGCAGGATGTCCAGGCCCAGGCCGCCGCGCGACGCCCGGGCCGGGTCGAAACCGCGGCCATCGTCGCGCACCCGCAGCAGCACCTCCGCCGGGGTGCAGTCCAGCGTGACCTCAACCCGTGCCGCGGCGGCGTGCTTCACCACGTTGTTGAGCGCCTCCTGGACAATGCGGTAACAGGCCAGTTGCACCTCCGGCGCCAGCGTGCAGTCGTTCTCGACCGTCACGGTGACGGTGAGGGGGCTATGGGTACAGAGCGAGGCGGCCAGGATCTGCACCAGCCTGCCCAGTGACAGCTCGGTCAGGGATCGGGGGCGTAGCTCGAGCAGCAGGGTGCGCATCTCGGCCAGGGCCCCCGCGGTCAGCCGGCGCAGTTCGGCGGCGCCCCGGGCCGCGCGCTCACGGTCGCGCTCGATGGCCTCGGGCAGGGCCTCGGCGATCAGGCTGGCGGAGAAGAGGGTCTGGGTGACGGCATCGTGCAACTCGCGGGCCATGCGGGCGCGCTCCTCAAGCATCGCGGCGCTGCGGGCCTGCTGCCGCAGCCGCTCGTTCTCCAGCGCCAGCGCGACCGGACTGACGAACGGCTCGATCTGCGCCACTTCGCTGGCGCCATAGACATCGGACTGCGGGTGTGCCAGCACCAGCGCGCCGATCACCCGCTCCTGCACCACCAGCGGCGCCACCAGCCACGTCTGCGCGCGCACCGGCTGCCCAAACATCCTGGCGAGGTAGCTGATGGCCTCGCTGCTGGCATTGGCCCGGTGCAGCACCTGCGTGCGCCCCCCGGCCAGCACCGGGCCTAGCTGCGGGAGTTGCTCCAGGTCGAGCCGCACCGGAACGCTGGCCGGCGCCAGGTCCCGGCTCCGCAGCGCGCGGAGCGTGAGCGACCTGTCCTCGACGGTGAAGATCGCCGCGGTGCTGAAGGGCGCCACCTCGCCGATTTGTTCGAGGATGCCGCCGAGCAGCGTGTCGAGGTCGAGGCTCATGATCAGGGTGCGCTCAAGTCGCACCTGGCCCTCCAGGCCGGCATTGGCGGCGGTCAGGGCCGCGGTGCGGGCGGCGACCTCGGCCTCCAACCGGCGCCGCTGGCGTTTCTCCCCCTGCAGGCGCAGACCCACCCCGCCGCCAACCGAGGCGACCACCGTCGCGCCGGCCAGCAGGGTGAACCACCACGTCTGCCACCAGGGTGGAACGACGATGATCCGCAGCCGCCGCGTTTGCGTTCCCCAGACGCCCTCGCCATTGGCGGCCTGGACCTCGAAGGTGTAGGCGCCCGGGTCGAGGTTGGTGTAAGTGGCAACACGGCGCCGGCTGTCAACCTCCACCCACTCCGGTTCAAAGCCCACCAGCCGGTAGCGGTAGCGGGCAGCCTCGGGGGCGCGGTAGTCGAGGGCGGTGAACTCCAGGCTCAGCACCCGGTCGCGGTAGAAGAGCGTCAGTTCCGTTGCGGCGTTGATCGTGGTCGTCAGGGGCGCCGTCGGGCTGAGGGCGACCGGTCGGTTTGCGACCAGGACGTTGGTGAACACCACCGGCGCCACCTCGGTCTGCGGCCGCACCTCGCGCGGGAAGAAGGTGACCAGGCTATCGAAGCCGCCCAGCACGATCTCGCCGGCGCGGGTGCGCGCCGAGCCGTTCAGGGCGAAGCCGCCGGGCGGCAGGCCCGCCGAGGCCGGCGTGTAGGCCACGCTCTTCCCGGTGCGCGGGTCGAAGCGCATCAGGCCCTGGTTCGAGGTGAGCCAGAGGTTGCCGGCGTCGTCGGGCTGGATGCCGTTGATCTTCCCGCTCAGCAAACCGTCGGCGACCGTATAGCGCGTGAAGCGGCCGGTGGCCGGGTCGATCCGGTCCAGCCCGCTGTTCCAGGCGGCGGCCCAGATGTTGCCCGCCGGGTCGGCGTAAAAGGCCAGCACCGTATTCGAACCCGGCGTGTTCGGGTCGTTGGGCTCGTGGCGATAGTTGGTGAAGCGGCCGGTGGCCCGATCAAGACGGCTCACTCCGGCGCCCTCGTGGCCGAGCCACAGATTGCCCCACTGGTCCTCGACGATCGCGCCGACGTTATCCGAACTGATGCTGGCGGGGTCGTTGGGATCGTGGCGGTAGCGGCTGAAGCGCCCGGTGGCCGGGTCGAGGCGGTTCAGGCCGCCGCCGCGCGTGCCGATCCAGATCGCCCCATCGCGGCTCTCGTACAGGTCGAAGATGTCGGCCTGGCTCAGCGCCGCCGGGTCGTCGGGGTTGGCCGGGTAGTGGACGAACTGGCCGGTGGCGTGGTCGAAGCGGTCGAGACCGGTATGGTAGCCGATCCACAGCCTCCCGCTCCGGTCGAGGAGCATGGCCTGGGGCCGGTTGCCGGCAGGGCTGTGGGGGTCGGCGGGGTCGTGGCGGTAGTGGCGCACCACGCCTTGCTGGCGGTCGAAGCGGGCGACGCCCGAGTCGGCCACGCCGAGCCACAACGCGCCGTCGTTGTCTTCCACGGCAGCCCTGATCACCCCGGGCCAGAGCGCGTCGGGAAAGGCTTCCGGATCGGGTCGTGCTCTGTAGATCGTGAACGGCCCGGGCTGGAGGTCAACCAGGGCGACGCCGCGGTTCTCCGTCCCGACCCAGAGCAAGCCGTCGGCGCCCGGCAAGAGGCTTTCGATGCTATTTGTCGCCAGCCCGCTGCCCGGGAGAGCCAGGCGGTTCACGTCGGTGAAGCGACCGCTGGCCACGTCGAAGCGGGCGAGACCGCCGCCGTAGGTGGCGACCCAGAGTTGCCCTGGGCTGGTCTCGGCCAGGGCCACCACGTTATCGCCGGGCTGGTCGGCGGGCGCGCCGGGGTCGCGGCGATAGCCGGTGAACCGGTTGCGCGCCTCGTCGTAGCGATAGAGGCCGGCGCCGGTGACGCCCACCCAGAGGGCGCCTGCGCTGTCACGCAACAACGTCGCCACCCTGTCCCCGCCCAGGGAAGCGGGGTCGGCGGGGTCGTGGCGGTAGCGGATGAAGCGCCCCGTGGCCGGGTCAAAGCGGTTCAGCCCTCCCGCCGTGGCGACCCACAGCCCGCCCCGCCCGTCGTCGAGAATGGCCGTGACGTCATCGTCGCTCAGACTGTACGGGTCGGCGGGGTCGTGGTGGTAGCGGGTGAAGCGCCCCGTGGCCGGGTCAAGACGGTTGAGCCCGCCACCGAGCGTGCCGACCCAGAGTCCTCCAGCGCCATCTTCGCAGATGGCCCGCACCGCGTCGCTGCTCAGGCTGGCTGGATCGGCGGGGTCGAAGCGGTACAGGGTGAACCGCTCGCTCAGCGGGTCGTACCGGTTGAGCCCGCTGGCGAAGGTGCCGATCCAGAGGTTTCCTGCGCGGTCGGTGTACAGCGTGTCGATCTGGGCGCTCGCCGGTGTGTTCGGGTTGCCTGGATCGGGGCGGTAGACGACGAAGCGGTGGCCGTCGTAGCGCGCCAGCCCCTCGAGCGTGCCGAACCAGAGGAAGCCGAAGCGGTCGCGGGCGATGGCATACACGGCGGGATGGGGCAGCCCTTCAGCGATGCCGAGCATCCTGATGGGGAGACCGCCGGCCGGACGCGCCGGCGCCTGCGCGACGACGCTGCGCGTCGGGGCGAGGAGCATCAATGCCACAAAGACCAGCGTCGCCCAGCGACGGGTCTTTTCGAGACTGGTAACACGAAGAATGGCCAGCAGGCCCATATGGGGCATTATACGCCTGTATGGCTGAGCGCGCGCTATCCATGCGGACGGGCGGGCGATCATCCCCAACCGTCTCGCTGTGGCTATCTACCCGAGCCAGCGGCAAACCGCTCCCGGGGGGCGTGTGCCGCAAGGGCCGATCCGGTATAACGATGAAGGTTGCTCCCGACACCTGACAGAGGTGTAGAGATGTGGAGATGTGGAGATGTAGAGATGTGGAGGTGACATGCTCTTCCCGTGGTTGCTCCACACCTCCACACCTCCACACCTCCACACCTCCACACCTCCACATCTCCACACCTCCACAGCTCAGAGCCGTGGAAGTGGCGACGCGAAACGGACATACGAGGCGCCTATGCGGGTCAGCATCGTCGAAGCCCACGATCACGTACGGGCCGCCCTCTGCTTCATCCTGGCGACACGGCCCGGCGTCCAGCTCGTGGGGGCCTTCGGCCCCCGGCCCGATCTGGTGGCGCGGCTGCTGGCGCTGCGGCCCGACGTGGTGCTGCTGGACTGGGAATTGCCGGCCCACCTGGCCCCACAGGTGCTTGGCGCGCTGCGCCGTGTCTTCGCGCCCGTGCGGGTGATCGTGCTCAGCGCGCGGCCCGACGACGAGCCGCGGGCGCTCGCCGCCGGGGCCGACGCCTTCGTCAGCAAGGACCAGCCGCCCGCGCTGCTTATCGAGTCATTGTACGGCTGATACTGAGGAAAGGGACGAGCAATGCGAGGACGACAACAGGCGCGCGAGCAGCGCCAGCAGGAGCGTGAGACCTTCGGCCGGCGCGGCACCGCCGTGCGCTACAAGGTGCGCCAGCGCATGGTCGCCATCGGCGACGACTTCTGGATCGAGGACAGCGACGGCCGCCGCGCCTACAAGGTCGACGGCAAGGCCCTGCGCATCCGCAGTACCCTGATCATCGAGGACGCCCAGGGCCAGGTGCAGTGCCGGGTGCAGGAGCGCATGCTGCGCGTGCGTGACACGATGGAGATCGAGGGGCCGAACGGTGAGCGCATGGCCACCGTGCGCAAGGCGCTGATCACGCCGCTGCGCGACCGCTGGACGGTCAAGGTCGGCGACGGGCCCGACCTCGAGGTGCAGGGCAACATCCTCCACCACGAGTACACCATCGGCGAAGGCAACCGCAAGATCGCCGAGGTCTCGAAGAAGTGGTTTCGCATCCGCGACCAGTACGGCGTGCAGATCGAGCCCGGCCAGAACGAGGCGCTGATCCTGGCCGTGACGATCGTGATCGACATGATGGCCCACGGCGGGCGCTGATTCGTCTGTGAACGAAGTTTCCTGGCATTTCCGCCCCCCTCCCAACCTCCCCCCGTTGGGGGGAGGAGCCGGTCTCCCTCCCCCAGCGGGGGAGGGTTGGGGAGGGGGCGGAGTTACCGAAAAACTCAGTTCACAGACTAATAAGCGCCCCGGGGAAACCAGGTTTCCCCGTACTCCTGCCCGTGGGAGGCGCTGGAAGGGCGCAACCCCCCGCGCGGGGGAAGGTCCGGGAGGGCTTCACCTTCCCAGGAATCTCCCTTCTGTTGAGAAAGAAACCCCATCGCCCGGCACAGGGCCGAGGATGTAAGGAGCATTGCCATGCAAACGGGACCAATTCAGGCGATTGCCATCGCCTTCGACCGCGTTGATCAGTTCAAGGGGCAGATCCTGCGCGAGCTTGACGAACTGCGCGCCCATGGCCTGATCCGGATCATTGACCTGCGCTTCGTGATGAAAGAGGCCGACGGGACCATTCGCGCCCTTCAGGAGCAGGACCTGCCCGACGGAAGCGTGAGCAGCGTCGGCACGCTGATTGACCCCCTGCTGGGCCTGGGGGTGACCGTCGAGTCACAGCCCGAGCCGGCGGAGCTTGAAACGATGCTGATCCCGGAGCAGGGGCCGGGGCTTACCCTTAACGAGATCCGCCTCGCGGCCACCGACCTGGCGCCCGGTACGGCCGCAGCCGTGGTGCTCCTCGAGCACGCCTGGGCCATCGGTCTTGCAACGGCCATTCGCGAAGCCGGGGGACGCATGGTGGCACAGGGCTTCCTTACCCGCGACGCGCTGCTGGCCGTTGGCCGCGAGTTGAACGCGATCGTCGAGGCCGAGGTGGCGATCGAGCGGGCCGCGGCGCTGCGGGGCGCAGCGCTGCTCGACACGCTGAGCACCCTGGAGGCGGCGGCGTCGCTGGAGCAGGCCGCGATCGCCCAGGCCGCCGCCACCGTGGAGGCCGTGGACACCTTCCGCATGGCCATCGCTGCCGAGGCGGTGCGCGCCCTGGTGGTCGCCGGGCTGCTCACCGACGCCGACGCTCCCGCGGCCATTGACGCCCTGGTTGACGCCGACCTGATCACCACCGAGGCCTTTCAGCAGGCCACCGCCGCCGCCGATGCCGCCATCGCCGAGTTGAGCCGGGAGTGGTGAGGGCGTCAGACGATCCAGTCAACGGGAACGGGTATCAGCCCTCACTAAGGAGCGCGCATGATCGCACTCAGCGCGAGCGCCAACACGGGCACGCCAGTCACAGCCGGCGGCCCGCGGCCCGCGGCCTTCCACGTTCTGGCCAAGCCCACCGGGGCGATCTGCAACCTTGACTGCGCCTACTGCTTCTTCCTGGCCAAGGAGCAACTTTACCCCGGCTCGAAGTTCCGCATGGCCGACGATGTGCTCGAGGCCTACATCGGCCAGTTGATCGCCGCCCATAGCACCGACCACGTCATTATCGCCTGGCAGGGCGGCGAGCCAACCCTGATGGGCCTGGACTTCTTCCGCCGCGCCATGGCCGTCGCCGAACGCCACCGCCGCCCGGACATGCGCTTTGAGCACACCATCCAGACCAACGGCACCCTCCTGACCGACGAGTGGTGCGCGTTCTTCAAGGAGCACGGCTTCCTCGTCGGCATCAGCCTGGATGGCCCCGCGGAGCTTCACGACCGCTACCGCTACGACAAGGGCGGCAAGCCGACCTTCGAGAAGGTCATGCGCGGCCTCCGCCTGCTGCAAGCCCACGGTGTCGCCTTCAACGTGCTCACCACCGTCAACAGCGCCAACGCTGACCATCCGCTTGAGGTCTACTGCTTCCTGCGCGACGAAGTCGGCGCTGACTGGATACAGTTCATCCCCGTGGTCGAGCGGATCAACGCCGACGGGCGCGCGCTGCTCCAGGAGGGCGACACCGTTTCGGAGCGCTCGGTTGGCGCCGAACAGTTCGGGCGCTTCCTGACCACGATCTTCGACGAGTGGGTGCGCCACGACGTGGGCCGGGTCTTCGTGCAGACCTTCGAGGCCGCCGCGCGAAGCTGGCTCGGCCTCAGCCCGCGCATGTGCGTCTTCGACCAGACCTGTGGCCTGGGGCCGGCCCTGGAGCACAACGGCGACCTCTACACCTGCGACCACTTCGTGGAGCCGAAGCACCGGCTCGGCAACATCAAAGAAACGCCGATGATCGAACTGGTGGCCTCGGAGCAGATGCGCAAGTTCGGCCAGGACAAGCGCGACACCCTGCCGCAGTACTGCCGGGAGTGCCCGGTGCTGTTCGCCTGCAACGGCGAGTGCCCGAAGAACCGCTTCATCCTCACCCCTGACGGTGAGCCGGGGCTGAACTACCTGTGCGCCGGCTACCGGCGCTTCTTCACCCATATTGACCGGCCCATGCGGCTGATCGCCGAACTGATCCGCCGGGGCCGCCCGGCCGCCGAGGTGATGACGATCCTGGCCCGCGAGGAGGCTGCATTTCAGCGTGCCCTGGCGAAAGCCGGGCGCAACGACCCCTGCCCCTGTGGCAGCGGGCGCAAGCTCAAACATTGCCATGGGGCATCGCCCCGGCTTCTGTCATAGGGTCGAAGCATCGGTTTTGCCGATGCTTCGGTCCGACTAGAAAGGAGATCCCGAACCCATGCCCAACGGTAAACCAAACATCCTGGTCATCTGGGGTGACGACATCGGCATTACTAACCTGAGTTGCTACAGCGACGGGCTAATGGGCTACCGCACGCCCAATATCGACCGCATCGCCAACGAGGGGATGCGCTTCACCGACAGCTACGGTCAGCAGAGCTGCACCGCGGGCCGCGCGGCCTTTATCACCGGTCAGTGCCCCTTCCGTACCGGCCTCAGCAAAGTGGGCATGCCGGGGGCGGATAAGGGCCTTCATGCCGAGGACCCCACCATCGCCGAGCTGCTCAAGCCCCTCGGCTACGCCACGGGCCAGTTTGGCAAGAACCACTTCGGCGACCTCAACAAGTACCTGCCCACCGTTCACGGCTTCGACGAGTTCTTCGGCAACCTCTACCACCTTAACGCCGAGGAGGAGCCCGAGCATGAGGACTACCCGCCGGAGGCCGATTTTCCCAACTTCAAGAAGCTCTTTGGGCCCCGAGGCATGGTCCGCTCCTGGGCCACCGACGTAGACGACCCGACCGAGCACCCCCGCTGGGGCCGCGTCGGCAAGCAGCGCATCGAGGAAGTCGGTCCGCTGACTCGCAAGCGCATGGAGACCGTTGATGTCGAGTTCGTCGAGGCTGCCCAGGACTTCATCAGGCGCGCTCACGCCGACAAGAAGCCCTTCTTCGTCTGGCTCAATACCACCTGGATGCACTTCCGCGTCCGCCCGCCGGCCCATGTGCTCGGCCAGGCCGGGCGCTGGCAGTCGTATTACCACGACGTCATGATTGAGCACGACAAACATGTGGGCCGCATGCTCGACCTGCTCGACGAGCTTGGCATCGCCGAGGACACCATCGTGATGTACTCAACCGACAATGGCCCGCACATGAACACCTGGCCCGACGGCGCGATGACCCCCTTCCGCAACGAGAAGAACTCGAACTGGGAAGGCGCCTTCCGCGTCCCAATGCTAGTGCGCTGGCCCGGCAAGATTACGGCGGGCGCCATCTCTAACGAGATCTTCAGCCACGAGGACTGGCTGCCCACCCTGCTCGCCGCCGCGGGCGAGCCGGACATTGGCGCAAAACTCAAGGCGGGCCACCGGATCGGCGATCGAACGTACAAGGTTCACCTGGACGGCTACAACTTCCTGCCCTACCTGACCGGCGAGCAGGCAAAAGGGCCGCGGCAGGGCTTCTTCTACTTCTCCGACGACGGCGACCTGGTAGCGCTGCGCTTCGACAACTGGAAGGTTGTCTTCGCCGAACAGCGCGTGCAGGGCTCATTACAGATCTGGGCCGAGCCTTTTGTCTTCCTGCGAGTCCCCAAGATTTTCAACCTGCGTACCGATCCGTTCGAGCGGGCGGATATTACCTCGAATACCTACTGGGACTGGCTGATTGACCGGGCTTACATCACGTATGCGGCCCAGTTTCTCGTACAGAACTTCCTTGAAACCTTCAAGGAGTTCCCGCCGCGCATGAAACCGGCCAGCTTCAGCATTGATCAGGTATTGGAGAAGATGGAACAGGCCCTGAGTAACAACTGATCAGGCGCGTTTCGGAAGCATGCCTTTCAGCTTAGCCGTTGCTCCATACGTTCACATAATCGGTCCGTGGAGGTATGGAGGCGTGGAGGCGTGGAGGCGTGGAGATGGGGAGCAGACAGACAAGCCACTGAAAAACATGCCCTGCCGTTGCTCTACACCTCCACACCTCCACAGCTCTATATCCCATAGCGCTGTGGAGGTGTGGCAGCAAGGGCCAGCCTGTCAAGCTAGCTTGAAACCATGCCGTATGATGTGGGTGCGCCTGGTTCTCCTACTCTCACGGAACCACTATGACACACAACAGCCTTCCCAGTTGGAACGAAACGCCGACCCGGCAGGCCATCCTCGACTTCGTAGCCGCCGTCACCGACGAGGCCGACCCGCGCTACGTGCCGCCCCCCGATCGGGTCGCCGTCTTCGACAATGACGGCACCCTGTGGTGCGAGAAACCGATGTATGTACAGCTCGACCTGCTGCTGCGCAAACTGGCCGCGCAGGCCGCGCAGAACCCGGCCCTGCGCGAGCGGCAGCCGTGGCAGGCGGCGTACCAGCAGGACTACGCCTGGCTGAGCGGGGCAATCACCCGCCACTATCAGGGTGATAGTAGCGACGTGCACGCGATCATTGACGGCATCCTGGCCCTCGCGGACGCCCGCCCCGTCGAGGAGGTCGAGGCCGAGGCCGCGGCCTTCGTGGCCCGGGAGCGGCATCCCACCCTCGGCCGGCCCTACGCCACATGCCTCTACCAGCCGATGCTCGAGTTGCTGCGCTACCTCGAGGACCACAGCTTCACCTGCTACATCGTCTCCGGCGGTGGGCGCGAGTTCATGCGCGGCTTCGCCGAGCAACTCTACGCTATCCCGCGCGAGCGCGTGATCGGGAGCGCCGTGGCATACAGCTACGAGGTGCGCGACGGCGTGGGGACGATTGTGCAGCGCGCCGAACTTGATGTGATCAACGATGGACCGGCCAAGCCCGTTCAGATCTGGGATGTTGTCGGGCGCCGGCCCATTCTGGCGGCGGGCAACGCCAACGGCGACTTGCCGATGCTGCAGTTCGCCGGCAGCCCGACGTTGCCGGCACTGCGTCTGCTCGTCCTACATGACGACGCCGAACGCGAGTTCGCCTACACGGCGGGCGCCGAGCGGGCGCTGGAGACGGCTTATGCCCAGGGCTGGACGGTGGTGAGTATGCAGCGCGACTGGGAGCAGGTTTTCCCGGAACTCGTTAGTGGCTGATATAGCAGTCCTCTTCAGGTTTTGAAGTCCGGAGCATCAGACGTACCCGTCGGGACGCAGCGCGCTGCGTCCTTATGCACGGCCGCTGTTCAAAGATGGCGTAGGACCGCTATATGAACTTTGCCTGGCATTTCCGACCCCCTCCCAGCCTCCCCCCGTTGGGCGCCGGGAGCCCTCCCCCAGCGAGGGAGAGTTGGGGAAGGGCTGGGGGTTTAGCGGAAAACTTCGTCTACAGACTACCAGATCTCCCCGTGTCGCGGAGACGCTCATGCACCTCCCGTTCCTGCGCCGGCAGTATTTCAACCGCGCCACCGTCCGCGAGGATCTTTCCGCCGGCCTGGTGCTGGGCATCCAGAGCATCCCCGATGGGCTGGCCTCGGGCCTGCTTGCGCTGGTCAACCCGGTCTACGGCCTCAACAGCTACATGACCGGCGTGATCACCGGCGCGCTGTTCACCAGCTCGGTCTTGATGTCCGTGCAGGCCACCAGCGCCATGGCGCTGATCGTCGCCAGCGTGCCCGAGGTGATCCGGGCGTCGGACCCCAACGTCCCGCTCTTTACGCTAACGGTGCTCACCGGGCTGATCATGCTCGTGGCGGGTCTGCTCCGTCTCGGCAAGCTGGTGCGCTTCGTGCCCAATTCGGTGATGGTCGGCTTCGTCAACGCCGTAGCCCTGCTGATCATCCTCGGGCAGCTCGACACCTTTACCGGCTACAGCAGCTCGGGGCCGAATCGGGTGGTGCGAACCCTCGATCTCCTGCGCAATCTGGACCAGGTCCACGTGCCGACCCTGGCGGCCGGGGTGCTGACGATCATCTTGATCCTGACCCTGGAGCGGACGCGCCTGAAGGCCCTGGGGATGGTGGTGGCGCTGTTCTTCGTCTCGCTGGTGGTGCCCCTGGCTGGCGCCGAGCAGATCGCGTTGGCCAGGGACGTCGCCGATATCCCCAGTTCACTGCCACTGCCGGTGCTGCCGTCGCTGGCCCTCGTGCCCACGCTGCTCATCCCCGCGCTCTCCCTGGCCTTTGTGGGGCTGGTGCAGGGCGCGAGCATCAGCGCGTCGGTCGCCAACCCCGACGGCAGCTTCCCCAACGCCTCGGGCGACTTCGTTGGACAGGGGGCGGCGGGCATCGTCGCCGGGGTGCTCCAGGGGATGCCGGTGGGCGCCTCGATGTCGGCGACCTCGCTGGTGATCGGGGCGGGTGCCCGCTCGCGCCTGGCCAACATCGTCGCCGGCGTGGTGATCGCCCTGGGCATCGTGCTCTTCGGGCGCCTGGTGGGCCTGATGGCCATGCCCGCCCTGGCGGGGCTGCTGATCATCATCGGCTTCCGCACCCTCAAGCTCGGCCAGGTGGTGACGGTCTGGAAGACCGGACCGGTGCAGCAGACTGTGATGCTCCTGACGTTCATCGCCGGCCTGCTGGTGCCGCTCCAGTACGCGGTGCTGATGGGCGTGGGCCTGGCGGTGTTGCTCTACGTGTTCCAGCAGTCGAACCGGGTGCGGGTGGTGGCCTGGCGCGTGGAGCCGGGGCAGTACCCGGTCGAGGGCGAGCCGCCGGCAGAGGTGCCCGGGCGCCAGGTGACTGTCCTCGTTCCCTACGGCAGCCTGTTCTTTGCCGCCGCCCCGGTGTTCAACGCACAGCTCCCCGCGGTGACCGAGGGCTCGCGCCACGCGGCGGTGATCCTGGTGCTGCGCGGCGAGACGGAGCTGGGCAGCACCTTCATGGAGGTGCTGGCCCGCTACGCGCAGGCGCTACGGGAGCGGGAGAGCAAGCTGATGCTGGCCGGCGTGGACCCGGGGGTGCTGATCCAGTTGGAACGCACCGGCCATCTGCAGACGATCGGCCGGAACAACGTCTTCCTGGTGGACGAACGGATCGGCCAGTCGCTCCAGGAAGCGATGGAGGCCGCCGAGCAGTGGATCGCGGCGCCGTAGGGGCGCAGCGCCCAGCGCCCCAACAGCCCCCCGCCCGGGCCCCCGTTTTGTGTGGGGGGCGCCCGTCTTGTGCGGCGGGGGGGGGGGGGGGCCCGCGGCGCCCCCCCCCCCCCCCGCCCCTCCTGCGCCCCCACGGAACGCGGCCAGGGGGTATAATTCCGTTGGGGCGCAGCGGCCAGGGCCGCGCGGCCAGCGGGGGAACCGGGTGTTCCCATACCCCTCACGCCCCGCGAGCAATCGTAGGGCAGGCCAGAGGTGGAACATGACGAAGTCACGCATCCGAGTGCTTGTGGTTGACGACCATGCCGTCGTGCGGGGGGGCCTGCGCTTTTTGCTCGGCGGCGCCGACGACATTGAGATCGTCGGCGAGGGGGCCAGCGGCGTCGAGGCCCTGGAGCTTGTGGCCAGCCTGGCGCCTGATCTGGTGATCATGGACGTGATGATGCCCGAGATGGACGGCATTACCGCCACCCGGGAACTGCGCCGGCGCTTCCCGGATGTGCGCGTCCTGGCGCTCACCAGCTTCAGCGAGGGCGCCCTGGTGCAGCAGGCGCTGCAGGCGGGGGCGATCGGCTACCTCTTGAAGGATATGCAGGCCGGCGACCTGATCGGGGCCATCCGCACCGCCTTCGCTGGCGCGCCGGTGCTCAGCCCCGACGCCACCCGGGCCCTGGTCAGCGCCCTCAACGCGCCGCCGGCGCCGGGGAGCGACCTGTCCGAGCGCGAGTTGGAGGTGCTGCGCCTGATGGTTGCCGGGCTAAGCAACGAGCAGATCGCCGAGCAACTTTTCATCAGCCGCAACACCGTGCGCCACCACGTCCATAACATTCTCGGCAAGCTGGGCGTCGCCAACCGCACCGAAGCGGTCGGCGTGGCGGTGCAACACAATCTGGTCGGGTGAGGGCCTGGCGTTCGGCAACCGTTATTGTGATTGCGGATCGCCCCGCATGGCCTTCCCGCCAATTCTGGCTGGCGTATGCAATGTGTTCAATCTACCGAACGGGAACGCACCGCCGAGGGCGCGGAGTTCCTTGTTTGCGTGTTTCCGGCATCACTATCGCGGTAAAACGCAGTTCTCTCGCCGGGTCGGGTTTGACGCCAGGTCGCTAAGCCGCAACGCATCGCTTCCGCCTTTGCGACTTTCCGTCAAACCTTTCCGAGAGGAGCCAGCTATGGCCATTGAGACGAAACAGGCGAACCTGCGGATGATCTGGGAACAGCATGGCGAACTCGTAGTCAGCCTCGACCCGCTCCAGGGCCACTGGACGGAGGAGCAGTACCTGCTCATTACTGACCAGACCAACCGGCTGCTGGAGTACACCGACGGCACGATCGAGGTCCTGCCTATGCCGACCAAATACCACCAGGCCATCTCCAGGGTGCTCTTCCTCGCTTTGCTCGTCGCCGTCCAGCGCATTGGCGGCGATGTCTTCTACGCGCCGCTACGCCTCCAGATCAGACCGGGCAAGTTCCGCGAGCCAGATTTGCTGCTTGTTCTGAACAAGAACGACCCCCGCGCGCAAAACGCGTACTGGACCGGCGCCGACGTGGTGGTCGAGATTGTCAGCCCCGATGACCGTGGGCGCGACACCGAAGAGAAGCCGCACGATTACGCCGAGGCGCGCATCCCGGAATACTGGATCGTGGACCCCCAGGCCAGCGCGATTACGGTGCTCGTCCTCGAAGGCGACGCCTACGTGACCCACGGCGTCTTCCATCGCGGTGAGCGCGCCGTCTCAAAGCTCCTCGCCGGGTTCAGCGTGAGCGTGGACGAGGTGTTTGACGCCGCGTAGGAGATTGCGGATTGCGAGGGGCGGTCGAGGTCGGGATGATCGGCGAGGGGCCACATGATGCGATTATTGGCATCAACGCCCCGCCATTGACCGATACCGAATCCGCCCGGCGCGTCCGCCGCCCCCCGCGGGGCCGCATCCGCCGCCGATGGGACGCGGGCGGAGCCCGACGCGCCGCCATCGCCCCGCGGGGCCGGGGCGTCGCTTGGGACGATCATCGGCCAATTCAAATCAATGGCCACCAGACGCATCCACGCTGCCGGATACTGTGATTTCGCCTGGCAGGAACGCTTCTATGATGTCATCATCCACGATGACTGGGCGTTGCGGGCTATCCGCGCTTATATCGCCGCCAATCCCCGGCGCTGGACAAGGGACCGTGGACAAGGACGGGCAACCTGAACCGCCCTCTCCTCCCCCGATGCTCTAACAAAACGCTAATATTCCGTTTACAGCCGACTAACACAGCTTCACTATCTAAAGAGATGTATGCACCTGCGCCACTCTGTGCCGCACCCTCTGGAGCAGGATTTGCCTGATGAACCACAATGGAGTGTCTGATTCTTCCGCAACAGCCTGATTTCAGCACTATCGAGGGAGCATGAGCTATGGCGAAGCAACTGGTCTTTGATCAGCAGGCCCGCGCGGCGCTCAAGCACGGCATCGATACCCTGGCAATGGCGGTGAAGACCACCCTTGGGCCCCGTGGCCGCAATGTCGCGCTCGATAAGAAGTGGGGCGCGCCGAATGTCACCCACG
Source organism: Chloroflexaceae bacterium (assembly GCA_025057155.1). Lineage (NCBI taxonomy): Bacteria > Bacillati > Chloroflexota > Chloroflexia > Chloroflexales > Chloroflexaceae > Chloroflexaceae bacterium. Next base: position 95,873 of record JANWYD010000012.1, on the reverse strand, counting down.
ATGGCGTCACCGTCGCCAAGGAGATCGAACTCAAGGACCCCTTCGAGAACCTGGGTGTGCAACTCCTGAAACAGGCGGCGATTAAGACCAACGATGTCGCTGGTGACGGCACCACCACCGCCACGGTGCTGGCCCAGGCGATTATCAACGAGGGTCTCAAGCTGGTTGCCGCTGGCGCCAACCCTATGCTGCTCAAGCGTGGTCTGGACAAGGGCGGCCAGGCCCTCGTGGCCCGCATCAAGCAGCAGGCGATCACCCTCAAGGGCCGCGAGGAGATCCGCCAGGTAGCCACCATCTCGGCCCAGGACTCCGAGGTCGGCGAATTGCTGGCCACGGTGATGGATAAGATCGGTCGCGATGGCGTAGTAACCGTCGAAGAGGGCAAGAGCACCGTCCTTGAGCATGAACTGGTCGAGGGCATGCAGTTCGACCGGGGCTACATCTCCCCCTACTTCGTCACCGACTCCGCCCACATGGAGGCGGTGATTGACGACCCCTACATTCTGATCACCGATAAGAAGATCAGCGCGATTAACGACCTGGTGCCGATCCTCGAGGCCGTACTGGCGACCGGCAAGAAGGATCTGGTGATCATCGCCGAGGACGTGGACGGCGACGCCCTGGCCACCCTGGTGGTCAACAAGCTACGCGGCACGCTCAACGGTCTGGCGGTGAAGGCCCCGGGCTTCGGCGACCGCCGCAAGGCTATGCTCCAGGATATTGCCATCCTCACCGGAGGCACGGTGATCTCTGAGGAGATCGGGCGCAAGCTGGAGAACACCACCCTGCAGGATCTCGGGCGCGCCCGCCGCGTCAAGGCCGATAAGGACAACACGGTCATCGTCGAGGGCCACGGCGACAAGCAGGCCATCCAGGCCCGCATCGCCCAGCTCAAGCAGCAGATCGAGACCACCACCTCGGACTACGACCGCGAGAAGCTCCAGGAGCGCGTCGCCAAACTCTCCGGCGGCGTGGCGGTGATCAAAGTCGGCGCGCCCACCGAGCCGGCCATGAAGGAGCGCAAGGCCCGCGTTGAGGATGCCCTGAACGCCACCCGCGCCGCGGTCGAAGAGGGCATCGTGCCTGGCGGCGGTGTGGCCCTGCTCAACGCCATCCCCGCCCTCGATGAGGTGCAGACCCAGTTCGACGAGGAGCGCATGGCCCTCAACGTCCTGCGCCGCGCCCTGGAAGAGCCCCTGCGCCAGTTGGCGATCAATGCTGGCGACGACGGCTCGGTGGTCGTGGACCAGGTGCGCACCACTCAGCGCAAGCACAACAACCACAACTACGGTTACGACGTGCTCACCGGGACCTACGTGGACCTGATGGCCGCCGGGATCATTGACCCGGCCAAGGTGGTGCGAACGGCGCTGGAGAACGCGATCAGCGTGGCAGGCATGATCCTCACCACCGAGGCGCTGATCGTGGACGCCCCCGAGCCGAAGAAGGAGAAGACGCCGCCCGTGCCCGATGAGCTCTAGTCGGCGCGTCGATCACGTCCTCGCACAAGCAGAGGGATGAGAAAACTTCTCAGGTGTAGGGTTTTCCGGCGCATGCTCGCGTCGCATTCGCCGTCTGGGACATGGGGACGCCCAGCTCCCCCCTCTCTCGCGAGCGGGAGAGAGGGGCGGGGGGTGAGGATCGTAAGCGCATTGGAATGCCGAAAACCCCTTCTCGCTCGAAAAACCCTACACCTGAGGAGATAGGAAAACCCGGTTTCCCCATCCCCTCTTACGGCTTGTGTTCACCTCTACCGAACACGCTCACACCGCAGAGAGCGCGGAGGGGCGCGAAGAGCTTCAAAAAAGCTCATCCTCTACGCTCCGCTGCGTGCTCTGCGGTAAATCTGAACGCGTTCCTCTTACGGTAGATGGATTGCAAAGAAGGCCTCGATGCGGCGCCGCGCATCCCGGGCCGATGGTTCGTGGTACGCCGTGTGGACAAAGCTCCCCATGACCCGCAGCAACACCGGGACCTCCGCCGAGCGATGGTTATTGAGGAAACCATGGCCAGCATCGGGGTACTCCTTGACGTCGTGGGGAACGCCGGCCGCGGTGAGCGCCTGCTCCAGCCTGGCCGCGGCCCCGCGCAGTGAACGGTCGCGGGCGCCGTAGCTTCCGACGATCGGGCAGGCATCGCGAAGCAGGCGTTCGGCATCTTTGGGCAGTTGGCCGTAGTTAACGCTCGACGCGGCAAAGCCGCGGCCAGGGGCGAGCATCAGGGCGAAGGAGCCGCCCATGCAGAAGCCGATCACCCCGATCTTGCCGGTGCAGCGCTCCTGCCCGGCCAGCCAGCCTCGCACCGCCTCGATCTGCCTGAACACCTGGCTCTCCCAGGTCAGGTAGTCGAAGAAGATCTGGCGCAGGCACTTCAGAATACTGCCGCCGTTGAGCAGATCAGGCGCCGCGGCCAGGTAGCCCGCGCTCGCCAGCCAGTCGGCCTGGCGCCGCAGGTCGGTGGTCATACCCGAAGCGTCGTGGATCACCACCACACCGGGCCACGGCCCCTCGCGCGCCGGTGTGGCCACATAGGTCGCGACCGTGCCGTCCGGATAGGGAATGTACATCTCGGTCATACCGTCTCCTACTTGCGTGCAAGCGCCTCACTCAGGCGGCGACGAGCGCGCAGCGCCACCACGGGCGGAACGGCGGAGGCGATCCAGGCGTTCAGGTCGGCAAGACTGGCGGTGCGGCCAGCCTGGATGACACGCCGCTGGGCCAGCAGGGCAGGCAATTCCCTCAGCGCCTCGAACCGGCCCTGCAGGATCGCCGGTTGCCCCCGCAGCAGCCCATAGCCGAGGGCCAGCAGGTCGTAGCGGAGCATAGCCGGCCAGCAATCGCGCAGCAGCGGCCCGGGCAGGCAACGGACGATCACTCGCAGCCGGTTGCGGGCCAACAGGCGTTGTTTAAAGGGGCTGCCCTCGACGCTGCTGGCCGAGTACACGTGCCGCGCCCGCGCTCCTGGCGCCAGTACGCACCCCCAGCCGCGCAGGCGGGCGCGCCAGGCCAGGTCGGCGTCTTCCAGGTAGTTGAAGAAGGCGGGCTCGAAGCTGCCCACATCGGCGATCAATTCGCGGCGAAGCAAGGCCAGGCCGCCGCTGGCCCCGAACACCGGCTCGGGGCCGGATGGCAGCGCCGCCACCGGCAGGCCCAGCAGGTGGTCGGTGGCGACGCCATCACGCTGGAAGCGGATGCCCGCCGAAGCCACCGTATCGGGGCGCCGGCTGAAGGTGAGCACTCCCGCCGCCGCGCCGGCCCCCGGCGCGGCGCGCAGAGCGTCCCAGAGCGCCGCCACACAGCCTGGCTCGGCCATAGCATCATCGTTGATCAGCAGGAATAGGGCCCCTCGCGCCGCTGCGATGCCAGCGGCCGTGCCTCCGGCGAAACCGCGATTCTCTGGAAGTTCGAGCACCCGCACATCAGGGGCGTAGCGGCGCGCCCAGGCTCCTGCCCCGTCGCGGGAACGGTTGTCCACCAGGATAATCTCATCGTCCGGGTTCAGTTGCGCCCGCAGCGCGCTCAGGCATGCCGGCAGGTAGCGGAGGCCGTTCCAGGTGGGGATGATCGCCGAGAGCGGGGGTCTGTCTGCCATGCCAGAGATGATAATCGGGTGCGGGGCAGAGCCAAAACGCGCCCGCACCCGATCACCGGTCATCTGGTGGGCCGCCCGGGATTCGAACCCAGAACCTGTCGGTTATGAGCCGATTGCTCTGCCGTTGAGCTAGCGGCCCGCCCGGCGTTTGTATTATATGTCGTGCTGGCGGGGCAGGTCAACCTCAGTTCGGCTCAATAGCGCTCACATCTACCGCTATGCACCGCAGAGGGCGCGGAGGAGGGCGGAGGGCTTCAAAAGACTCCTCTTCGTTCCTCTGCGTGCTCTGCGGTAAATCTGAACGCGCGCCCCGGTTCTCCCGGAGGACGGCCCTCGCCAAAACATAACGGCAGCCGTCAGGCTGCCATTCCACTCATCATCCTGGTGGGCGATAGTGGACTCGAACCACTGACCTCTTCCGTGTGAAGGAAGCGCTCTAGCCAACTGAGCTAATCGCCCGATTTCAGACGAATTATAGCACAACGATGTGGGGCATGCAAATCCGGTCCAACAGGCACGTGTTCCGGTTTATCGCAGAGACGGACCAGCAGGCCGTCTCTGCGCGCGCCGAACCTTTTCCCCTGCCCGTGGTATAATCTGAGGGTGCGCGGGCTGCACGGCGCGTCGTTACTCATATCTAAACCGGAACGTGATCACGCTCGATCTCCTGCCCCCAAATACGATAGTACGCGGCGCCGCCGATAGCTATGTCGTGCTGAACTTGATCGGGCGCGGCGGCATGGGCGCCGTCTACCGTGTGCAGCGCATCTCCGACAATACTATCTGGGCGCTCAAGGAGATGCGGCCCCAGGGAGATCTCTCTCCCGAAGAGCTGGCCGAGAACCGCAAGCTCTTCCTCCAGGAAGCTGAATTGCTCCGTTCGCTCTCCTTCCCCAATCTCCCGGTGGTCGCCGACCTGTTTGAGTACGAGGGCCGCCCCACCCTGGTGATGGAGTTCGTCCCCGGGCAGACGCTCGAAGATCGGCTCCGCGAGGCCAACGCTCCGCTCCTCGAACAGCAAGTGGTCGCCTATGGCATTCAGCTCTGCCGGGTGCTGCATTACCTGCATACTCGCCAGCCGCCGATTGTCTATCGTGACCTCAAACCCTCGAATATCATGCTCACCCCCGAAGGGGTGCTCAAGCTGATTGACTTTGGCGTCGCCCGCACCCATAAGCCGGGGAAGAGCAAGGACACCGTCGCCATGGGCTCCGCTGGCTACGCCCCCCCCGAACAGTACGGCAAGGGGCAGACCGACGCCCGCAGCGATATCTACGCCCTCGGCGCCACCATGCTCCACCTGCTCACCAACCTGCCCCCTGTCCCGTTACAGACCCCTCAGCCCGGCGCGATCAGCCGGCTGAACCCGTCGGTGGACGCGCAGACCGAGCAGGTAATCATCCGCGCCATGGATCTGAATCGCGAACGGCGCTTCGCCACCATGGCCGAGATGGAACAGGCCCTGCATGCCTGTCTTGACCGGCCTTATGTGGATCCCACCGTCGCCGCTCCGCGCCCTCCGGTCAAACCCGTGCCCGCCCCGGCCCCGGCGGCCCAGCCCGCCCCGGCCCCGGCGCCCTCGGTCCGGCCCGCTCCCGAGCCTGCTCCTCCTCCGGAGACGCGCCCGTGCCCTCGTTGTGGCCGGCTCAATAAGAAGCAGGCCCGTTTCTGCGCCTCCTGCGGCGCGCCCATCGCTGGCTTGCCCGTCGCCTGGCTGCGCGTCAGGTCGCCCTATCGCACCTGGGAACAGCGCATTGATAAGCTGCCCCTGCGCATCGGGCGGCGCGATCCGCGCCAGCGCCATTATCCCGAACTCGATCTCGCCGAACACGACCGTGGCATCGCCTCGCGCCATCACGCCACCATCCAGCGCACCGGCGACGCATATACCATCACCGATCTCGGCAGCACCAATGGGACAACCCTCAACGGCAAACTGATCCCTCCCCGCGTTCCTCAGCCCCTCCGCCACGGGGACCGCATCAAGATTGGCGAGGTTGAGATCGAGTTCCGCTGGATGTAGCCAACAGGTGAACCTATGCCGGCACCAAGGGTCTTGATCTTGCGCGCCCCGGGCATCAATCGCGATCGCGACGCCGCCCTGGCATGCCAGCTCGCCGGAGGCGACCCGGAACGCATCCATATCAACCGCCTGGCAGCGGGCGCCGTCCGGCTCGCCGATTATGCCATGCTGGTCATTCCGGGCGGCTTCTCCTATGGCGATCACCTTGGCGCGGGCCGGCTCCTCGCCGTTGACCTCATCCACCGCCTTGGCGAGCCGCTGCACCGCTTCATCGCCGATGGCCGCCCGGTGATCGGGATCTGCAACGGCTTCCAGGTGCTGGTCAAAGCCGGCATTTTGCCCGGTCTGCCCCCGGCGTCCAACGAACCGGCCTCCGCTCCGCGTGTGACCCTGACCGAGAACGAGTCGGCCCGCTTTGAGTGTCGCTGGGTGCGCCTCGCCCCGGCGCCGGGGAGCCGCTGTCGCTTCCTGGAAGGCATCGAACGCCCCATCGAGACCCCCGTCGCCCACGGGGAGGGCCGTTTCGTTGTGGACCATCCTGCCACGCTCGAGACGCTGCGCGCCCAGGGACTGATCGCCCTGCGCTACGTCGGCGAAGACGGCGCGCCCGCGAGCTACCCCGCCAATCCCAACGGCTCGCTCGATAACATAGCCGGCATCTGCAACCCTCAGGGCAATGTATTGGGGCTAATGCCCCATCCTGAGAATGCCGTGCTGCCCCAGCAACATCCCCGCTGGTCGCGTGAACCCCGCCGTGCCGAGGGCGATGGCCTGATCATCTTCCGTAACGCGGTGCGTTATGCTGCTGCTCTGTGAGATGGCTTGAACGAGCCTGGAGAAACCCGGTTTCCCCTGTGGACGCAACCTTCGTGGTTGCACAACCAGTTCTATGGCACTCTATCCCCCGGACGATCCCTATCTCTTCGTCATCACCATTTTTGGACTGACCATCTCCGTGCGCTGGTACGGGATGATCATCGTGAGCGGCGCGCTGCTTGCCGCTTTCTTCTCCACGCGCCGCGCCGTGGCGCGCGGCTACGACCCTGAGCACGTCTGGAACCAGTTGATGCTCGGCCTGCTCCTGGGCATTGCCGGCGCCCGGATATACTACGTCATCTTCGAGTGGGAACGCTTCGCCGGCAACCCCTGGAGCGTCATCAATCTCACCACCGGCGGCCTGGCCATCCACGGCGCGATTATCGGCGCCTTGCTCTCTGTGGTCATCTACACCCGCCGCAAGGGCCTGCCCTTCTGGGACTGGATTGATGTCGGCGTGCCGGGCTTCATGCTGGGACAGGCGATAGGCCGCTGGGGCAACTTCTTCAACCAGGAGGCCTATGGGCGGCCCACCGGCCTGCCTATTGGCGTGCGCATTGACCCGGAATACCGCGTGCCGCCGTACACCGATTTGCAGCAGTACCCGATTGATACCCTGTTCCACGCCACCTTTCTCTACGAGTCCTTGTGGAACTTCGCCGGCGTGGGCCTGTTGCTCTTTGCCGACCGGCGCTTCGGCCACGGCGCGCCCGCCGGACGCCGCTGGCTGCGCCCGGGCGACCTGCTATTCCTCTACGGCATCATCTATTCTATCGGCCGCTTCTGGATTGAGGGACTGCGCACCGACAGCCTCTGTCTCAGCGGGGTTGGCGGGGATTGCGCTGGCTCGCTGCGTGTCGCGCAGGTTATCAGTCTGGCCATCATCGGCGCCTGCACTGTCGCCCTGATCGTCAACCACCGGCGACCCCGGCCGCCCGCGCCCGCGCCCGGCAACCGCGCCAGCCGCCAGTCCGAAGAGCCGTCCACGGCGCGCCCTGCCCTGTAGCTGCGCCGTTCACGGCCGAAATCGCCTTGCACATCTCACAAGCGCGGGACCTGGCTGCGCCGGGGGCAGGGGCGCGGGGAACTCTGATTGCTTCGTGTTGGAACCGGCGTCAGGGTGCAGAGCTCCGGTGGAACCGTGGGCGGATCGCCGCTATCGCAGGCGCCGCGTCTGGTAATCATAGCGGCCCTGCAGGTCGTTGGGCGAAGTGCCTTCCATCGGCTTGACCCCGGTCAGGAAAGCGGCCCGGTCAATCATGTGGGTGGCCGCAGGGGCGGTGAGAAAGAAGAAGGCGATCATCGCCATCATCTTGATGACAATAGGAACTGAGGTGATGTAGTAACTGCCCACCCCCAGCAGCACGCCAATGATCCCCAGCGTGCCAGCCTTGCCTGCGGCGTGCACGCGCGTGTACAGGTCGGGCAGGCGCACCAGGCCGATTGACGAGACGACGACGAAGAACACGCCCGTGCCCATCAGCAGCGCCGTGACCAGTTCCACCAGGCTCATCAGTTTCTCCCCTCCTCGATGTAGCGGGCCAGGGCTACCGTGCCCAGGAAGCCCAGCACTGAGACCACGATCACGGCATCAATCAGGATCGGCTGGCGGAACTGCACCACGAACATCGCGATCAGCCCCACCAGATGGGTCATAATCATATCGAAGGCCACTGCGCGATCAGGAATGCTCGGGCCGCGCACCAGGCGCCAGAAGGTGATGCCCAGCGATATGCTGAGCAATGCCATCAGAATGGTCATTGTCAGTTGGAACGGGCTCATGGCAGCAACTCCATAACGCGGCGCTCGTAGGCCTCCTTCGTCGCGCGGCGCAGTCCCTCGGGATCACGGGCGTCGAAGGCATGAATGTAGAGCGTCTTGCGATCGCTGGATACGTCCAGGCTCACCGTACCCGGGGTGAGGGTAATCAGGTTCGCCAGGGTGGTGATCCCCTCGTCGCTCTTGAGATCCAGCGGAATGGCCACGATCCCCGGTCGCAGATCCATCTTCGGCGAGAGCACGGTGCGCGCGACGGTAATGTTCGCTTTCACGATCTCAACGAAGCCGTAGCCGATGAAGCTCAGCCAGCGCCACAGCGCCCGCAGCGGGTTGCGTGACCAGAAGCGGAAGTAGGCCCGGAAGCTAAACGGCTCGTTCGAGAAGGTCGGCCACGCCAGTCGCAGCACCAGGAAGCTGAAGATGAACCCGACGATCCAGTCAGCCGGGTGGTACGAGCCATTGACCATCACCCATGCCAGCGCCAGCAGCAGATTTAACCCCAGCATAAACGCTCCTTCGGTCGTCCTCCAACCGTTGTTCTCCTGGTGAACACCCTTGTACGGCAATCCAAAATCCAAAATCTAAAATCCAAAATCCGTTGCCCTCTGCGTCCTCAGCGGTTAATATCGTAAACCCTCTGTTTATGGAGTATTCGCCGTCGAGGTCACCGCATTGCAGCCGGCCGGGCCGCACACATCCCGGACCAGGCCCTGGGTATTGAACACCTGCTCGGCCGAGTAGCGGCTATACTGCAACACGGGACTGGCCCCGAAGCCAATGGCAAGGCTCAGGGCCACCAGTAGCGCGCTGGGCGCGATCAACAAGGCCGAGGCTCGAGGCATATTCGTTTGATCCACATAGGCCTTCTTCCAGAACACCTCGTTCCAGATCTTCAGCATCGAGAAGAGCGTGAACAGGCTCACAACCGCGGCGACGCCCACCATCAGCCATTGCCCCTGATCCAGGCCCACCTGGATCAGGCCCAGCTTGCCGAAGAAGCCGCTGAGCGGCGGCAAACCGGCCAGCGAGAAGCTGGCGAGCAGCCAGAGGATGGCCAGGATCGGCTCGCGCCGGGCCATGCCGCCCATCTGCTTCAGTTCGCCGGTGCCCGACAGGTGCTCCGCCGTGCCGCCAATCATGAACAGGGCCGTTTTCACCACGATGTGGTGAACCATGTAGAGAATGCCCGCCGCCAGGCCCGCCACACCCACCAGCCCCAGGCCCATGATCATGTAGCCCACCTGGCTGATGATGTGGAACGACAGGATGCGCCGCACGTTCACCTGGGCCATCGCGCCCATCACTCCGATCACCATCGTCAACGCCGCAATCACCAGGATCAGCGTGCCATAACGCTCCAGTTCGCGCTGGAATACGGTGCCGAAGACCCGGTAGAGGGCGTAGATCCCCACCTTGGTGAGCAGGCCGCTGAAGAGGGCGCTCACCGCGACGGTCGGGGTGTGGTAGCTCGTCGGCAGCCAGAAAAAGACCGGCACCAGCCCCGCCTTGCTGCTGTAGGCGAAGAGAAAGAAGCCCGCCACCGCCGTTACGATGCCAGGTTGCTGCAGGGAACCCAGTCGCTCGGCCAGGTGGGCCATGTTCAGCGTGCCCGCTACTCCATACAGCAGCCCCGCGCCGATCAGGAAACTGGTGCTCCCCAGGAGGTTCAGCACCACGTACTTCAGCCCCCCCTCCAACTGGCCGCGCTCGCCGCCCAGGGTGATCAGCCCGAACGATGCCACCAGCAGCACCTCGAACCAGACGTAGAGGTTGAACAGGTCGCCGGTAAGAAAGGCCCCGCCGCAGCCGAACAACAGCAGGAGCAGCAGCGGGTAGTAGTAGTAGCGTTCGCGGTAGGGACTGACGGTGCTGAAGCTGTAGAGCACCGTCACCAGCATCATGATCGAGGTGAGGGTGAGCATAATCGCGCTCAACCCGTCGGCCACCAGGGAGATGCCAAACGGCGCGGCGAAATCGTCCGCCTGGGTAATCAGGCGCCCTGTCGCGCCGACCGTGAACAGCAGCCAGATGCTGTAGCCCAGGTCGAAGAGCACGGCCGCCAGCGCAATTGTCCGGGCGACCACGCGCCGCTGGCTTACCAGGGTTGCCAGCACCGCGCTCAACAGCGGGACCAGCAGAGGAAAAAAGAGGTGATTAGCCATACGCCCGTTCTATAGCGGTTCTCGAAACCGTTGACCCGCAACGATGGCGGCGCAAGCGTAGCGAGCCGCACGGCTCATGGTCCTCAGTGAATCAAGCATTCCGATCAGTGCTCTAGAGCCGGTCGGTCTCGACCATATCATCGAGGTCGTCGCTGTTCACCGCCTGATTGGCCCGGTACGCCAGGGAGAGGATAAAGGCGGTAAAGCCGAAGTTGATCACAATTGCTGTCAGGATCAGGGCCTGGTTCAGCGGGTCAGCGGCCGCTGTCGGGGTGACGCCGGTGGCCTCGTCCACGAACGGCGGCCTGCCTTTGACCACGCCGTCGCCCATCAGGAAAAGCAACAGATTGGTGCCGTGGCTGAGCAGCACCATGCCCAGGATCAGCTTGACCAGGCTCCGGCGCAGCATCAGATACGCCGCCCCCGCGAACAGGCTTCCGACCACCAGAGAGAGGATAAAGGTCATGGGATCGTCGCTCCTGATGATGAAGATTCGGTGATTCGCGTCCTCACCCGCTCCCCCGCCGAAGGTAGGAATCGCCGAGCATAGCGCGACGGGAGAAAGCAAGGACCACCCGAGACGCCATATGCGGCAATCCAAAATCGTGCTACCCCTCCGGCGCCACCGGCTCGGTCTGGGGAGGAGGCGAGCGCCGCAGCGGGTAGAGCGTTGGCTCTTCGGCCAGCACCAGGGACAGTTGCGTCGTGACGCCAATGACCGTCAGGTAAACGCCAACGTCGAACATCACCGGCGTGCCCAGCTTGCCAATGCCCGGAATCGGCGTGTCCAGCCAGCGCGCGGCCATGAACGGGTCGCCCTGGAGCAGGGCCAGCAGTCCCCAGCACGCGGCGAAACCGACCCCGATTGCCGCTACGCGCAGGTAGTTGACCGGGATGATCTCACGCGCGTAGTCCGGGCCAAAAGCCACAATCTGCAGAATAATCGCCGCCGAGGCCAGCAACCCGCCCACGAAGCCCCCGCCAGGCAGGTGGTGCCCCCGCACCACCATGAACAGCGACAGCAGCAGCAGGAGTGGCAACATCAACCGGGCGATTGTGCGGAGGATCATCGACTCGTACATACACCCCTCACTGCTCTTCCTGGCCGCCTCGCGCCTGACCCACCGGCGCCGGCGCTTCTGACCCGTCCGGCCCATTCTCGTGCCCGGCTCGGCTGGCAAGCCCCATTTCGCGGCGTCCCCGTCGTCCGAGGAAGCCCGCGTCCGGCTCCGTCTTGCCGCGCATATCAGCGATCGTGGGCTCGGACTCGGGCCGCAGGCGCAGCATGGCGTAGGTTCCCAGCAGGGCGATAAAGAGCACCGTAATCTCGCCCATCGTATCAAAACCGCGAAAGTCCACCAGGATCACATTGACCACATTTTCGCCCTTGCCCTCCGCCAGGGCCTCGGCTTTGAATGCTGCACTGATCGAGGGGAACAATCTACTGCTCGCCGCAATCCAGGTGAAGGCCGCCATGGTCGCGCCGATGCCCAGGGCGATCACCCCGTCGCGCACCCGCGTAGCGCGAGACGACAGGCGCTGGAACGAGGCCGGAAGCACCGCGAACACCAGCAGGAAGAAGACCGTTGAGATCACCTCGACCAGGAGCTGGGTCAGCGCCAGGTCAGGACCGCTATAGATGACGAACATAAACGAGACCATCGCCCCCACGACTCCGGTCACGATGATCGCTCCCAGCCGCGAGCGGGCGCGGATCGCCCCGAGTATCGCCAGGGGCACGAGCAGGGCCGCCACCATCTCCGGCAGGGTGACGTCGGACAGATCGGGCGCCGGCGCGCCGCCCAGGGCGAACAGGGCCAGCGGGGTGAGAATGACCGCCAGGAGGGCTAGCAACGAATAGAGGATGTAGTTCCGCAGCCGGCCGTTCTGCACGGCACGAGTGAAGGCCGTTGTGCTGTCCAGCAACCAGCTGATGGCCGCGTCGTAGATCCGGTCGCCGTCCAGCCAGGCCGGCAGCGGCGAGGGCGCTGCGCTGATCTGCTTCACGAAGCGCGTCAGGGCTGCGCCGCTGCCGATGGCCACCAGGCTCAGCACCACCGGCAGGCTCAGCGCCGAGGGGATCAGGTGCAGGCTGATCTCTTCTGGTTCGCCTGTGATCGCTACGACCGCCGGCTGGAGCAGTGCCGAGACGACGGGCAACAGGCCCAGGGGCAGGATCACCGAGAGCAGCGTCAGCACGCCCGGCGCGACGAGCATGCCGATGGGCGCATCGTGGACATGGGCCTTCTTCCGGGGCGCCGCCGGGCCGAAGAAGATCCCGCTCACCAGCCGCCACGCATAGAGGATGCCAAGCACCGCCGCCACCAGCGTCGCGCCCACCACCAGCATGTCCACCCCTGGCGCCAGTTTGCTGTGGGTCGTGGCGTGCAGCAACTCCTCCTTGGCCACGAAGCCGAACAGCGGCGGGATGCCCGCGGCGGAGAGCGCCGCCAGGCTTGTCAACGCCAGCGTGCGCGGCATCTCCCGGCTCAAGCCGCCCAGTTCGCTGAGTTTGCGCGTGCCGGCCTCGTGGTCCACCGCCCCGGCCAGCATAAACAGCGCCCCTTTGTAGAGCGCGTGGGCCAGAATCAGCGCCACCAGGGCCAGGGGAGCGTCGTGGCCGCCGATGCCGGTCATCAGCACCATGGCGCCGAGGAGGCTCACCGTGCTGTAGGCCAGCAACGCCTTGATGTCATCTTTCCGCAGCGCAATCACTGCCCCGACGAGCATCGTGACGCCGCCCACCGCCGTCAGCGTGTAGGTCCACAGCGGCGTCTCGCTCAGCGCCGGGTGCAGCCGGGCCAGCAGGTAGACCCCCGCTTTCACCATCGTGGCCGAGTGCAGATAGGCGCTGGCCGGCGTGGGGGCCTGCATCGCGTTGGGCAACCAGATGTGGAAGGGGAACTGCGCCGACTTGGTGAAGCAACCAAGGAAGATCAGCAGCAGCGCCGGGGTGTAGAACGGCGAAGCGCGCAACGCTTCGCCCGCCGCGATCATTTCCGAGAGCTCAAACGACCCCGCGGCGTTGCTCAGCAGCACCAGGCCCACCAGCAGCGCCAGGCCCCCGGCGACGGTGATCAGCAGGCCCATCTGCGCGCCGCGCCGGGCCTCGGGGTAATCGTGTTTGTAGCCCACCAGCAGGTACGAGCTGACCGAGGTCAGTTCCCAGAAGATGAACAGCAGCAGCACGTTGTCGGCCAGCACCAGCCCGAGCATCGAGCCCATAAAGATCGCCAGGTAGACATAGAAGCGCCCCATGCCCGGATCGCCGGCCAGATAGTAGGCGGTGTAAATAAAGATCAGCGTGCCTATGCCGCTCACCAGCAGGGCGAAGAGCAGGCTCAGCCCGTCGAGACTGAAGCGCACGCTCAGGCCCATCTCCGGCGCCCACGGCAGCGACTCGATCAAAACGCCCCCGTTCAGGACCAGGGGAGCGCGGGCCGCAAAGCCGGCGAAAGCCGCCAGCGGCAGCAGGGCCAGCACCCAGCCTGCCAGTGGACGGGGCAAATACCGGGCGAGCAGGCCGACTGGCGCCAGGGCCAGCATGCTCAGAACGATCGCGGTTAGCATCGTAGCGTTCCCACTCTTGCGACAATGGAAGTATTTCGGGCAACAGGGCTGCGCTGTATTGTAACCGCAACGTTTCACAGAAGCAAATATGGCGACATCCTGCTCCGCGTAGCGCCATTGTTGGGATACCTCCTCGCCCTGGGCAGAGGCGTGGGGAAACCCGGTTTCCCCACGCCCCTCACGGCGAGAAACGAGAATCCCGGGGAGGGCGCGACTCTCCCCGACCCTCCCTTCGGGCAGGGGTATGGGGAAACCCGGTTTCCCCATACCCCTCCAACCTTCTGTCAATCGTCAAAAAGATAATCTCTAACTCAACCGTCGCGTCTCAGGGTCATAGCGCCCTTCAAGATCATTCGGGTAGGTGCCTTCCATCGGCTTCACCCCGCTCAGCAGCGCCGCCCGGTCGAGCATATGCGCCGCCACGGGGCCGGTAAGGAAGAAAAAAGCGATCAGAATTAGCATCTTGATGACGATCCGCAGGTCAGTGATAAAGAAAACCCCCGCGCCAAGCAGCACCCCGATGATGCCCAGCGTGCCCGACTTGCCGCCCGCGTGGACGCGCGTGTAGAGGTCCGGCAGGCGCACCAGCCCGACCGATGACACCACTACGAAGAAGACCCCGACCAGCGTAATCAACAGGGTGACGATTTCCAACGGGGTCATCAGTTCCTCCCCACTTCAATCAGGCGGGCGATGGCCACCGTGCCCAGGAAACCCAGCACCGAGATGACGATCAACGTGTCGAGGAGCACCAGTTCGCCGGTAGTGACCACGAACATGGTGATCAGCCCCACCACGTGCACCACGATCAGATCAAAGGCGACCGCCCGGTCGGGAATGCTCGGCCCGCGCAGCAAGCGCCACACCGCGGCCCCCAGTGAAACGCTCACCACCAGCATCAGGATGGTCATCCCGATCTGAAATGCGCTCATCGTACAGACCCCATTTCATCTGTACCATGCCGGCTGGATTGATGTGGGAAAACCTGGTTTCCCCACACTCCTGCCTTCTTAGAAGGTTTGCGAGGGCTTCGCTCTACTGGAAATTCCCCCCGCACGCAGTTCCGCATGTTCCTGGCCCAATCCGCAATCCAGAATCGGCAATCCAAAATCATTACCGCGCCACCGCCAGTTCAACCGCATCGCAGCCATTCGCGCCGCAGACATCGCGCGCCAGGCCGGCGGCATCGAACACTTGCTCCGCCGCGAACGCGCTGTACTCCAGGGCCGGCGCCGCGCCCAGGCCCATCGCGATGCTCACCGCGACCAGAATGACCGCCGGCGCCAGCAGTCCTGCTCCGGCCCGTGGCAGGCGGCTCATATCGCTATAGGCCTTCTTCCAGAAGACCTCGTTCCAGATCTTCAGCATCGAGAACAGAGTGAAGAGGCTGACCCCCGCCGCGACGGCGACGATCAGCCACTGCTCCTGGGCCACCCCGGCCTGGATCAGCCCGAGCTTGCCGAAGAAGCCGCTCAGCGGCGGAATGCCCACCAGCGCGAAGCTGGCCAGCAGCCAGAGCACCGCCAGGAAGGGTTCGCGCCGGGCCATGCCGCCCAGTTGCTTCAGGTCGCCCGTGCCGGTGAGGTGTTCGGCCGCTCCGCCGATCAGGAACAGCGCCGTCTTGACCACGATGTTGTGGGCCATGAACAGAATGCCCGCCGTCAGCCCCGCCACGCTAGCCAGGCCCAGCCCCATGGCCATGTAGCCCACCTGGCTGACAATGTGAAAGGCCAGGATGCGCCGTACATTGATCTGAGCCATCGCCCCGATCACCCCCACCACCATGGTCACCCCGGCAACCGCCAGGATCAGCGGCGCAAGCCGCCCCAGTTCGCTCTGGAACACCGTGCCAAACACCCGGTACAGGGCGTAGATGCCCACCTTCGAGAGCAGGCCGCCAAACAATGCCGTGACCGCGATGCTCGGAGTATGGTAACTCGTCGGCAGCCAGAAAAACAGTGGCGCCAGCGCTGCTTTGCTGCCAAAAGCGATCAGGAAGAAGCCGGCCACTGCCGTCACCAGGGTCGGTTCCTGGATCGCGTTCAGCCGTTCGGCCAGATGGGCCATGTTGAGCGTGCCCGCCACTCCGTAGACCAGGCCCGCGCCGACCAGAAAGCAGAGGCTGCCGAACAGGTTCAGCGCCACGTACTTCAGTCCGCCCTCCAGTTGCGCCCGCGAGCCGCCCAGCGTGATCAGCCCGAAGGAGGCTACCAGGAGAATCTCGAACCAGACGTAGAGGTTGAAGAGATCGCCGGTGAGAAAGGCCCCGCTGCAACCGAACATCAGCAGCAGCAGCAACGGGTAGTAGTAAAAACGCTCCTGCCGCGCGTCAAGCGTGGCCAGGCTGAACATGATCGTTGCCAGGGTCAGCAGGGCCGTGAGCAGCAGCATAATCGCGCTCAGGCCGTCGGCCATAAGCGTGATGCCAAACGGCGCCGCCCAGCCTCCCGCCTGAGTGACCTGCCGGCCCGTCGCGGCGATGGTTGCCAGCAACCAGACGCTGTACCCCAGATTGAAGAGCGTCGCGGCCACGGCGATCACCCGCGCCCAGAAGCGGCGCCCGCTGATGATCGTCGCCACGCCGGCGCTGACGAGCGGGACGATCAGCGGAAGAAACAGGTGGTGTGCCATCAACGTTCCCTACAACTGGTCAGTCGAGGTCATATCATCGAGATTGTCGCTCCCGACGGCCTGGTCGGCGCGGTAGGCCAGCGCCATCACGAAGGTGAGCAGGCCGAGACTGATCACAATCGCCGTCAGGATCAAAGCCTGGACGAGCGGGTCGGCGGAGTCCGGGGGGGCCACACCGGTCTCCGCCCTGACAAAAGGCGTGCGGGCCTTGACCAGCCCGTCGCCCATCAGAAAGATGAGCAGGTGCGCGCCATGACTCAGCAGCACCAGCCCCAGGATCAGCTTGACCACGCTCCGGCGCAGCACCAGAAAGATGCCCCCGGCGAACAGCGTGCCGACAACCAGGGAAAGAATGAGATTCATCGCTGATACCTGTTCTCGTTGATATGGACCGCAGACGCCTCCTGGCTGAATCTCCCTGAGAGACCGCGCACGGCAATCCGCAATCTGAAATCCGCCGTCGAGCATCGTTCCTACGCCTCGGGCGCCACCGCGTCCCGCCGCGCTGGCGGGCGCTGAATGGGGTAGAGCGTTGGCTCCTCGGCGAGCACCAGCGCCAGTTGCGTGGTTACCCCGATCACCGTCAAATAGACGCCCACATCAAACAGCACCGGCGTGCCGAGTTTGCCAATGCCCGGAATCGGCTCTTTAAGCCAGAAGGCCAGCATGTATGCCTGGCCCGTGACCAGGCCGACAAGCCCCCACAATGCGGCGAAGATCACCCCGAACGCCGCCAGGTTGAGGAAGTTGATCTGAAACGTGGTTCGGAGATACATTGGCCCGTAAGCGATTATTTGCAGAATGAACGCCGACGCCGCTAACAGGCCGCCGATGAAGCCCCCGCCCGGCAGGTTGTGCCCGCGCACCAGCATAAACAGCGACAGTAACAGCAGAATGGGAAACATCAACCGCGATACATTCCGTAGAATGATCGAGTCGTACATGGCCTGATCCCCTCTAATACCAATTCCTATTCAGTGTATGCGAATCATTATCAGATTTCATTGATGATCCGTATATGTCGATTCACAATTCGAAATAGTATAAAACCATGGTTCAGGATCAGTCATTCCGCACCTTACACCTCCACACCTCCATAGCAGCGTGTGAGGCTGAGGAGCAACTGGCAGGCGGCAACGCCCGTCTGGAAAACACGTCTAGCGTCCCTTGCCCGCCACGGGGGCCTCGCGTGCATCGGGGGCTGAACGGCCGTCCTGTCCATTCCCGTGCAGCACGGCCTCATCTGGTCTGGCCGGCCGCACCGGCGCTTCCTCGTCATCGCGCGCCAGGCTGGCGTCCGGTCGCAGGCGCAGCATCGCATAGATGCCGAGGACGGCGATAAACAGCACCACGATTTCGCCCATCGTGTCAAAGCCGCGGAAGTCCACTAGAATGACGTTGACCACATTGTCGCCAAAGCCCTGGGTCTGGCTTTCAGCGCGAAACGCCTGGCTGATGGGCGACAACTCCGTGCTACTCGAGGCGGCGAAGGCGATCCCGGCAAACATCAGCCCGCCGATCACGGCGATCAGCCCGTCGCGCGACTGCTCGGCAGGGCTTGTCAGCCGCTCGAAGCTCGCCGGCAGCACCGCGAAGAGCAGCACCAGAAACACCGTGGTCAGGATCTCGACCAGCAACTGGGTCAGGGCCAGGTCGGGCGCGCTGTAGATCACGAAAATATAGGCCACCATCAACCCGACGAAACTGGCGGCGATGATCGCGCCAAGGCGCGAGCGGGCCTGCAGGGTTGCGATGACGCCAATGGGAATGAGCAACATGCTGACGAACTCGAACGGCTCAACCCCGTCAAGGTTCGGCAAGGTCAGCCCGTTGAATCCGAAGAGCAAGAGCGGCGGCGTCACTACGGCGATCAGCGAGAGCACGGCCCAGGTCATGTAGCTGCGAAGCTTCCCATTTTGCAGAGTTCGGGTAAAGACCGTGGCGCCCTGTAGCACTCCATCAACCGCTGCGTCGTAGATGCGGTCGCCGTTGAGCCAGGGCGGCAGCGGCGAAGGCGCGGCGACAATCTGCGGTTCAAAGCGCGTCAGCACGGCCCCGATCAGCAGCGCGGTCATGCTGAGGATCAGCGGGAGACTGATCTCCGAGGGGAACAGGTACAGACTGATCTTCGCCGCCTCGTTCGAGATCGCATCCACCGCCGGCTGCAGGAATGTACCGGTGGTCGGAAGCAGGCCAAGCGGCAACACCACTGAAAAGGTGGTCAAGATGGCCGGACCGATCAGCATCCCCGCTGGGGCCTCGTGAACGTGCTCCTTCATCCCGCTGCCGGGGGCGCCGAAGAACACCCCGCTCACCAGCCGCCAGGAGTAGAGCACCCCGAAGACCGCGCTGGTGACGACCGCGATCAGGACGACGACATCAAGGCCCGGCGGCAGGCCATTATCCACCGCGGCGTACAACTGCTCTTCTTTGGCGACGAAGCCAAAGAGGATGGGTACGCCCGCCATCGAGAGCGACGACAGGATCGCCAGGGCCGCCGTCCAGGGCATGGCCCGGCGCAACCCGCCAAGCCGGGCCAGGCTGCGGGTGCCCGCTTCGTGGTCCACCGCGCCCGCCAGCATAAACAGGGCCCCTTTGTAGAGCGCGTGGGCCAGGATGGTCGCCACCAGGGCGGCGGGAGCCTCAGGGCCGCCCATGCCCGCCAGCAGCACCATGGTGCCGAGCTTGCTGATCGTACTGTAGGCCAGCAGGCCCTTGATGTCGTCGCGCCGGTTCGCCGCCACCGCCCCGACCAGCATCGTGGTCATCCCCACCACAGTCAGCGTATAGAGCCACAGCGTCGTATCGCTCAGCGTCGGGTGCAGCCGGGCCAGCAGGTAGACCCCCGCTTTGACCATCGTGGCGGAGTGCAGGTAGGCGCTGGCCGGCGTGGGGGCCTGCATCGCGTTAGGCAGCCAGAAGTGAAAGGGGAACTGCGCCGACTTGGTAAAGCAACCCAGGAAGATCAGCAGCATCGCTGGCGTGTAGAGCGGTGAAGCCTTGATCCGCTCTCCGGCTGCGAGAATCTCGGAGATCGTGTATGATCCGGCAGCCGTGCCCAGCAGCACCAGGCCCACCAGCAGCGCCAGGCCCCCGCCGACAGTGATCAACAACCCCATCTGCGCGCCGCGCCGGGCCTCCGGGTAATCGTGTTTATAGCCAACCAGCAGGTACGAACTGACCGAGGTCAGTTCCCAGAACATAAACATGGTCAGCACATTGTCGGCCAGCACCAGCCCGAGCATGGCTCCCATGAAGATGAACAGCGCCAGGTAGAAGCGCCCCATCCCCGGATCGCCGGCCAGATAGTAGGCGGTGTAGAGCACCACCAGGGCGCCGATGCCCGACACCAGCAGCGCAAAGAGCATGCTCAGGCCGTCGAGCATGAACCGCAGCTCCAGGCCCATCCTGGGCGCCCAGGGAATCGCCTGCACCACCTGCCCTCCGGCCAGCACCTCCGGCGTGAGCGCGCTGATAGCAAGGAACAACGCCAGCGGAATCGGCGCCAGGATCCAGCCGATCACAGGGCGCGGCTCGTACCGGGCGAAGAGGCCCAGCGGAGCCATGATCAGGGCTGTCAGGACAATCAGAACCAGCATCATTCGTTCCTGATCTTCACGTCGCTCCTCGGTCACCCAAGCGTTGCACGCTCGCGACCCGCAACGAACAACGGCTTTTACCGCAGGCTCTGGCCCTTCTCACCACTTCCGGCCTGCGGCAGTGGAGCAAAAAAACCCGGATCTTCTTTTACAACAACCGGTGGGGCGTCCCTTCCACTCCCGGCAGGCAGAACCCCGGCGAACTACAATGCTCCCATGTGTTAATGAGGATGCTTATGCTCAAACAAAACTTGCGCATCTGTCTTCTGGCCCTGATCCTGCTGGGTCTGGGCGCGTGCGGAACCTTGCCGCCGGAACGGCAACTGGAGTTGACCGTAACCGCTGCCGGCTATGATTCGCCCCGTCTGGAGGCCCGGGTGGGCGAGCAGGTGTTTATTCGCTTTCGGAATGCCGATGTGATCGCCCACAATCTTACCATTGAATTGCCGTCGGGTCGGCGTACTGTATCCGCCGAGGCCGGAGTTGACGCCATCCTGGCCTTTCCCGCTCGCCAGGCCGGCGCCTTCCGGATGTTTTGTACCGTGCCGGGCCATACCGAGCAAGGGGAGTTGGTGATTCTGCCTTAAGAGAAGTTCCGGGCGACCTGTCGGAATTCCGTCCGAAATCGACCGGATACCCAACGCCGCGCCTGGTCCAAAATCCAAAATCTAAAATCAGGTGACTTGCTCCCCGCGCCGGCTGACGATGAACGCATGCACCCCCAGCACCCCCAGGGTGACCGCGGTGAGCGGCAGCACGAACAGCGCCATGACGCTGCTGAAAGCCGGCAGAGCGTCGTGCTGCGTGGCGTCGAGGACCAGGTAGGTGGTGTAGGCCACATAGTAGGCCAGGAACAGGCCCCCTTCCCAGCGGGCGATGCTCATCCCGGTGAAGAACACCGGCAGACATGCCACCATCACTGCCAGCATCACCGGCAGATCGAAGTTTAACACCGAGGACGCTACCGGCAACCCTTCCGGCGTCACCAGCGCTGAAATGCCGAGGATGCCCAGGACATTGAAGACGTTCGAGCCCACCACGTTGCCAATCGCAATGTCGCGCTCATTTTTCAGCGTGGCGACCAGCGAGGCGACCACCTCGGGCAGCGAGGTGCCTGCGGCCACGATCGTCAGGCCGATGATCACATCGCTGACCCCCAGCGCCTGCGCCAGATTGACCGCACCGGTCACCAGCCAGCGCGAACCGATCACGAGCACGATCAGCCCGCCGATCACCAGGACCAGTTGTTTGAGCAGAGACCACGCGCTGCGCTTCGGCGCCAGTTGCTCGGCGCTAAAAGCGGCGGCGTACTCCTGTTTGGCCGCTTCGGTCTCCCGGCGGCTGCTCACAATTGACCAGATCGTATACGCCACCAGGATCGCAAAGAGCAGCGCTCCATCGAGCCGGCTAATGTTGCCGTCGAGGACCAGGCCGCCCATCAGGAAACATACGCCGATCATAATCGGCACCTCGCGCCGCACCAGTTGTATCGAGACGATCAGCGGCGCGATCAGCGCACAGGCCCCCAGCACGAATAGCACATTAAAGATGTTTGAGCCAATCACGTTGCCGACGGCGATGTCGGGATTGCCTCCCAGACCGGCCTGTACGCTGACCGCCAGTTCCGGAGAGCTGGTGCCGAATGAGACCACCGTCAGCCCGATCACCAGCGGGCTGACCCCGACCAGCGCCGCCAGCGCCGCCGCGCCGCGCACCAGCAGTTCGCCCCCGATTGTCAGCAGCGCCAGTCCGCCTACAATCAACCCGATCGTCACCAAATCCACTCTGCTCCCTCCTTGATGCTTCGATGCTGTGGACAAATAGAAAGACCACCACGGCGCTACAGGTCGTGGCGGTCTTGCCGGACGTACGGTTCATGCACGTTCGCCGTGCCGGAGGACGTGGCCTCGTAATGACGACACGACGTCTCGCGGGGCGCGAGCGGCTACTCCCCTACCGTAGCGTAGTATAGTTGCGCTATGGAGATTTTGTCAAATTGCCAACGGGTGGTTTATAACCATCCGTATGAATAGGAGGAGCGTTTCCTGCATTGCTGGGACATGTTTCCTCGATCCGCGGTGAAGATCGCTGGTTGAAAGGCGGCGCGAAAACCCGGTTTTCCGCAGCCGCGCTCAATCGGAAGGGGTTGATCGCCCCATCCTGGGCTTTTTAAGGGCGGACAGAACACCCGAGCGAACACCGCCACTGCCGCATTGAGGCGGCCCCGAGCACGGCTCCAGCCTCCCCTCTCCCGCGTGCGGGAGAGGGGCACAGGGTGAGGGTGAAACGGCGCATCCCAACGCCATAAATCACATCTGCGCTCGTGCGTTCTGTCCGCCCCTAAATCTGGGGAGGGTGGGGGGTGCCGATTGCGCTGCTGAATTGGGAAGCCTTTCCCCCCTTGACGGGGAGAGTTTTCCCGCTATAGTAGGGTGTAGCGTTGGGGAGTAGCTACCTGCCGCAAGGCAGGCTTGCCGGTCGTCAGGACAGGGGACGCCCCTCGGCCGGCAGGGCGCATGTGCTGTGCAGGCGAGACCATCGGGCAGCCTGGCTGCCGGATGTCTCGCCTGTTCTGTTTCGGTGATAGAATCAGGACCGCTCGGTGTTCTCGTGCATGCCTGGAGGGGCAGGCAGATCCTGCGATTGGGCGGAGAGGCGAGGGGATCTGGTTGCGCCGCTTTTCTCCACCTGATTGCCGATCGTTTTGAGAAGAAGTTCCAGACGACTCGTGCGCCCATCAGTTTGACCTTGGCCCGGACGCGCCAGCGTTCAATTCGCAATTGCAGATCCGCGATCCGCAATCGCAGCAGGGGGATCTTCCGTGTTCGACACAATGCTCTGGCTCTGGGTGGGATTTAACGCATTCGTGCTCGCCATGCTGGCCCTGGATCTCGGCGTCTTCCACCGCCGGGCCCATGCCGTGGCCCTCAAAGAGGCGGCCATCTGGAGCGTGGTCTGGATCGGTCTGGCCCTGCTCTTCAATCTCCTGCTGTTCTTCTTCTGGGAACGCCTGGCGCCCAACAGTTCCTACAGCGCTGGCGATGCCGCCCTGGTCTTTCTTACCGGCTACTTGATTGAAAAAGCCTTAAGCGTTGACAACATTTTTGTCTTCGTAATGATCTTCTCATACTTCGCGGTGCCGGCAAAATACCAGCACCGCGTCCTGTTCTGGGGCATCCTCGGCGCATTGCTCATGCGCGCGAGCATGATCTTTTCCGGCGTCGAACTGATCAAGCGCTTCCACTGGGTCATCTGGCTCTTTGGCGGCTTTCTCATCTTCACCGGCATCAAAATGGCCACCTCTGGCGACGAGAAGATCGAACCCGAGAAAAATCCTGTCCTGAACCTCTTCCGCCGCTTCATCCCGGTCAGCGCCACCTACGATGGCCAGAAGTTCTTCACCGTGCAACACGGTATGCGCATGGCCACGCCGCTCCTGCTCGTGCTGATAATGGTCGAGACCACCGATGTGATCTTCGCGCTGGACTCCATCCCGGCCGTTTTCGCCGTTACCCGCGATCCTTTTCTGATCTACACTTCAAACGTCTTCGCTATTCTTGGCCTGCGCTCGCTCTACTTCGTGCTCGCTGGCGTGGTTCACAAGTTCCATTACCTGCGCATGGGACTGGCGGTGGTGCTGGCCTTCGTGGGGGTGAAGATGGTGCTTCCCGATCTGACGAAGCTGTTGTTGGGCGCCAGTTTCGCCATTCCTACAGCCGTCTCGCTTGGCGTTGTGGCCACGCTCATCACTCTCTCGATAGTCGCGTCGCTGATCCGCGAGCGGCGCCTGGAGTTCCTCAACAGCTCAGGGGCCGCGGCCGGCAGCGCCGGCAGCAATGACCAGCACGTCGCCGAGCGTATTGTCGTCGAGTGACGCGCCGCTGTGGAGGGCGGAGGGGCGGGTTTCCTTCAGCGATCCGGCAGCGTCCACCCGTCCGCCGCCCGTAGCAACCGCGATTTTTTTGTCAGGGAGGGTCAGACCTGGCAGGTCTGGCCGCCTGAGCGTATCTGTGACCGGACCTGTGCAGCAAGCGTCCAAACATGAGATGGTGCGATGGCCGCACGTCTCGCCGCCAACCGCGCCGGGGCGGATCCACGAGCGCGCAATCTCTGGCCTCCAGGCCTCGTTTATCGCCTCATCAGGCGGTGCTGTGCTACGATGCTGAATGTCGTGGTCCTGCGCTGTGGCCGCAGGAGCGCTCCGGCGATGATTCTTTTTTCTGACCGGGGGCGTAACTTTCTGGTAATGCCGGGAGTTAGTATTAACGAGAGCGAGTTATGGCGCAAACGCTAATCCGCCGACCGTGGTCGTTGATACTGACAGCGAGCATCCCGTCAGTTGGGGTCCAGGCGTCTCCTATGCAGTGCAGCAACATTGCGCCATGGATCAGCGCCGGAGCTTCAGCCCCTGTTCAAGAAGGAGATGAGGCCATGCATATTCTGGTTGCCGATGATGATATCCCCAGCGTCAAGCTCACCTCGTTCGTGCTCGAAGAGGCGGGTTATCGGGTCTGCAAGGCGTATGACGCGCAGAGCATCCTGCAGGCGGTTGAGCAGCACAATCCCGACCTGATCCTGCTGGATGTCATGATGCCGAAGTCGAGCGGGTTCGATATTTGCCGCCAGATCCGGCGCAACTCTGATGTGCCCATCATCTTCCTCTCCGGGCGCACCCAGTTGCAGGACCGCGTCATGGGATTGCAAATCGGCGGCGATGACTATCTGGTCAAACCATACGAGCCTTCCGAGCTGCTTGCCCGCGTCGAAGCAGTGCTGCGGCGCCGCAACAGCGACATGCTCAACCCCTCCTCGCGCCTCAGCCAGGGTGACATAACTCTGGATCCGGTCGAGCACAAAGTGCTCTTCGCCGATGGACGCTCGGTGGAGTTGACGCCTCTCGAGTTCCGGTTGTTGTATTACCTGATGAAGAACTCCGGTCGCATCCTCAATATCAGCCAGATCCTCAGCAAGGTCTGGGGTTACGAGTATGAGGGCGAGAGCAACCTCGTCGCGGTGTACATCCGGCGCCTGCGCACCAAGATCGAGAAGGATCCTGAGCATCCACGCCACGTCATCACGGTGCGCAACCTCGGCTATAAGTTCGAGCCGTGAGGTATGGCGAAGCCGCGTTCCTCGAAGACGCATAGGCCCGGAACGTGTTGGAGACGCCATCGAGACGCAGGGCGGAAGCGCGTTGCCCTGCGTCTTGTTGCCTGCTGGACGCGGGATCTGTGAAGCGCGGGCCTGACCTGAGGCCCCGCCGGGGGGACGGATAGGCGATGTCCTCAGCCGATAGGCTCTTTGAGCGCGCCGAACCGTGGCTGCGAACCAGCATACGCAATGGGTTGCGCGTATTGTTGCCACTGCCCGTGCTGGCGCTGGCGTGGTGGTTCGTTCGTATGCCCATCGGGAGGGTGACCACCTTCGGCCTGATAGTGTACGCGCTGATCAACCTCGCGTTGCTGCTCGCCGTGAACGCGGATCTGGGCCGCGGCCGCAAACAGCGCATCCTCCTGCTGATCCTTGCCTCCACCATCACCGACGCCGTGCTGGCGGGCTATCTGCTCGTCTACGCCGGGCCGCTGACCCTCGGCATCTTTCCCATCTATGCCGTCATGGTGCTGAAGGCGCTGCGCTATCGCCGCTACGCGCTCTGGACAATGAGCGTGCCGGCGATGCTCGGCGTGCTCTTCCTCGCCGTCCTCTACGCCCGCGAGCGGACGACCCCGATTTCTACCGAACACGCCCTGGCATTCATCGGTCTGGTTGGCGGCAGCGCGTTTTTCGTCACCCTGTTGCTGAGCCTGGCCGAATACCGACTCTGGACCGCGCGCCGCCTCAGCGAGCGTCTGGAGATCGCGCGCGCCGAACACGTCGAGCGGGTAGCGGAGCTGGAGAGCGTCAACAACGACCTGCGCGTGCGCATCAGGCGCCAGCAGGCGCTCGAAGAGAGCCTGCGGGCCATTACCGGCTCGTTGAGCCTCGATGATGTGCTGCAGCAGATCCTCGATAGCCTTATGCAGATGCTCGGGCCGAATCGGGTCAGCGCCGCGGCGCTCACCATGCTCCAGGCCGAGGGTTGCACCCATCGCACCCTGGGGGGCGAGGGGCAGCTCTTGCCCGGCTGGCCCGAGCAACTCGCGCGGCGCGTCGTGGATATGCACGCTCCAGTTATCGTCGGTGATGCGCTTCAGGACGCCGAATGGCGCGATCTGCACCGCGCCGGGGCCAGGGCGGCGCTGAGCGTGCCGCTGATTGATGCTGATAATCAGGTGCTCGGCGCGTTGACGGTGGTGAGTACGCAGCCCCATGTCTTCACCGCCACTGAGTCGCGCCATCTTACCTCGTTCAGTATCCAGGCCAGCGTCGCGATTCACAATGCCCAGTTGCATACCGAGCTGGCCCGTCAGCGTCTGATGCTCGAAGCAGTGTTGCGCGATATTGGCGATGGCCTGATTGTTGTCAATGCACAGGGCGCCCTGGTGCTGGGCAATCCCGCCGCCTATCAGGCCCTCCACTACAGCGACGCCCACGGCGGCGCCCTCCGCGAAGCGCTCGATCACCTTAACGACGAGGTGCGTCAGCGGGCCAGCGGTCTGGTGAGCCAGGAAGTGCGGGTCGGGCAGGACGACGAAGAACGGTACTATCAGATCTACGCTTCCCTGGTGCGCGTCGCCGACGCCGGCGATAGTCTGGTGGCCTTTGCCATCCACGACATCACCAATCAGAAACTCCAGGAGCGGCAGCGGATCGAGTTTATCTCGATGGTCTCGCACGAATTGCGGAACCCGCTGAATACGTTAAATGGCTTCTTGAAAGTGGTGCTGCAAGAAAAGGCTGGCCCGCTGAATGAGCTCCAACGCGAGTTCCTCGGGCTGGCCGATGAACAGGCGAATGCGCTGAAGGGACGGATTACCGAACTGCTCGAGTTCAACCGGCTCGAGGCGGGACGCCTGCGACTCCAACCACAATGGGCGAATCTGACCGACCTGATCCTGACCACCGGCGCTCGCTTTCAAGTGCAGGCCGAACAGTTCGGGCTGAACATCCGCGCCGAGGCGCCTGACGATCTGCCTGAAATGCTGATTGATAGCGAGCGGATCGGTCAGGTCATCACCAATCTGGTCGAGAATGCGATGAAGGCTACGCCCGCTGGCGGTTCCATTACTATCACGGGTGAAGTGCAGGGCAGCGAGGTCTGGGTGCATGTGATTGACACCGGAGTGGGCATTCCTCCCGACCAGCAGGAGAAGATCTTTAATCGCTTCTATCGCGTCGAGAACAGCAATTCCCGGCATGGCGCGCATCTGGGGCTGGGGTTGTCGATCTGCCAGCAGATCGTTGAAGGGCACGGCGGACGGATCTGGGTCGAAAGCGAGGTCGGCAAAGGGAGTCGCTTTACATTTGCGCTGCCGCTGGTGCGCCGCGAACAGATTATTGGTGAGTCGGCGGCCTGATTGGGGAAGAAGATTGTCATCTCCGATTGCGAGATAGTCATTAACGATTTAACAACAATGGCCGGCAAGCGTGGTATAGTATTCAGTAAAGCGCCTCTACCCTGTCCTTGTGAGGTTCGCGCGTGAACATAGCACTTATCGCGCTTCCCAGTCCGGGGAAGAAAGCGCTCCCGCCTCTGACCCTGGCCTACCTGGCTACGCTGCTCGAACAGCGGCGTCATATCGTGCGCATCTATGATCTGGCGCTGGAACCTGAGGCGTCGCTGGCGGCAGTGCTGCCGTTGCTGCGCTCGTTTCGCCCGCAGGTCGTCGTCGTCGCCGGGGAGAACGTTGATCTCCTCGCTGCGGTTGCCGATATCCTTCGGGCAGATGCCTTCGCCACGGTGGTGTCCGCGTCGATGAGCCGCTCTGGACTGGATGCTGCGCGGGTCTGTCCTGGCGTGCTCCGTCGGATTCTGGCGCAGATCCGCTCCGAGCCCGCTATGACCCTGGGCGCACTTTCGGGTCTGGATCAGTTGCCGTTTCCGGCGCGCCACTTGCTCTCGCTCGAACGCTATCCGTTGCGGGCGGTTGGCGGCGAATTGCAGACGACTATTTTAATCGGGGCCAGTGATGCCGAAAGGGAAGAGACGATTCTCCGCGCTCCAACCCAGGTTATCGCCGAATTGCGGAGCGTAGCCATGGAGTTTGGCGTTCGCCATTTCCTGATCCCGGAAGTGCCGATTACCAGCGATCGGGCGTGGCTGGAGGAATGGCTTACACGGCTCGATGAGGCGGCTCTGGGGATCAGGTGGGAGGCAATCGCCCAGCCCCGGCGCCTGGACGCAGATCTGGTGACGCTGATGGCCCGGGCTGGCTGTGAGGCCCTGCGTTTCCAGATCGACGCCGCTCAGGTATTTGAGTCAACCGCTGCCCGCGGGCAGGTGCGGCAGGTGGTGGCTCAGGCTCGCCAGCACGGTATCTTTAGCCGCGGCGATGTGACACTCGTGCCGCCTTATGAGTCTATACCCTATCTGGTAGACGTTGCGGCAACCTTTGGCCTCGACGATGTGCGCTTTGATGTTGCCCAGGAGGAGGCGATCAGCGCGGGCTTCGACGAGACCGAGTTGCGTGAACTGGCGCTCCAGATCTACAACCAGGGCCGCGATCGCCAGCGCTTTATCAACCGTTTTGGTCCGGCGCTGGGCAATTTGATCTGGCGGTTGAGCGGGCCGCGCAGCCCTGCTCCCCATCAGTTCGACGACGAAGGGTTGACTGCCCGATAACAAAAGGATCGCAAAGGGTGTGGGAGGACGCAGTCTTCCCACACCCTTTTTTTAGTCTGCTGGCGCCGCCTTCACGATGGCATTTCTCGAAACGATTGACCTGCAACGATGGCGGCGCGCGCGCAGTGAGCCACACAGCCTGGGGTTCTCAGCGGATAATAGTTCCGGTCAGTGCTCTATACAGTAATCAGGTGACGAAACTCGTCGAGGTTCCTGGGGCCGATGCCCTGAACTTCCTGGAGTTGTTCCACGCTGGTAAACGGGCCGTGCTCTTCACGGTAGGCGATAATCCGCTGGGCCAGGGCCGGGCCGATGCCTGGCAGAGCTACCAGGCTTTCATAGTCGGCGGTGTTTATGTTTACCAGGCTGAAGCTCTCCGCTGGCGGCGCTTCCTCGACCAGGGCTTCAACCGGGGCCGTCGCCGTTGTGCCCGCTACTTCGCGGGCAACCAGGCTTTCCACTTCCACCGCGGCTTCCATCGCAGCCTCTGCCGCTGCCAGCGCTGCTTCGGCTGGCGTCTCAACTCTCGCTTCCGCTTCTTCCGCAGGCGCCTCCGTGGCCGCTTCTTTGGTCGCCTGCGCGGCGGTTGAAGCCTGTTCATCGGTGGAAATTGCCGTGGCCAGGTCTTCAGGAGTGATTTCCACCGGGCGCCGGAGTTCTTCGATGGAGGCCTCGGCAGCCCCGGCCGGTTCTTCGACGGGCGTCTCGGTGGCCTGGGCAGAGATCTCAGCGACTGTGGCTGCGGTTTCGGCCGGGCGTTCAACTGGTGGCGGCGTGATGCTGGCGCTTATCTCAGCCGGCCCGGGCGTTTCTTCTGCTGGCGGTGGCGCCGCTTCGGGGACGCTCTGAGTAACGCGCGGTGATTTTGCGCCAGGCGCCGGAGGCGGTCCCCGATGCACCCGGGTGGGGACCGGACGCGGTCCGCTGGTCGGTGCAGGAGCACCGCCGGAGGGGGGCTGTTCAGAAGGCAGCGTTGGCGAGGGCGAGGCCAGGCGGCTGCCGGCCTGCGGGCTGCCTGGAAGCCCTGCGGGGGGCGCATGTTCCGTCCGTGTACGCTGCCAGCGCCAGACCAGGTAGGCGATGCCGGCGAGGGCGCCGATCAAGAGCAACCGACGTACGCGTGCCATAGCGCTATCTCCTGACAACAAGCGAGTGCAACGGTTCCGGTTCTGGTCACGGCACTAGGCAGCCAGCGGGACGATCAAGGAGCGTAAGAGGGTCAGGTTTGCCACATCTTCAGCCATATCTTCGCCTTTGGGCGTTTCGAGGATCATCGGCGTGTCGCGAAAGCGCGGGTCGTTCACCAGCAAGCGAAAGGCTTCCAGGCCAATCTGTCCCTGACCGATGTGGGTGTGCCGATCAACCTGGCTGCCCAGCTCGCGTTGCGAATCGTTGAGATGAAAACACTTCACCTGGTCGAGGCCGATAAGCCGGTCAAGGGTGGCAAAGGTCTCGGCATAGGTTTCGTGTGAGCGAATATCGTAGCCGGCAGCGAAGATGTGGCACGTATCCACACAGATTCCCAGTCGCTGCTCGTGCTCCGACATGTGCAGGAGCCGCGCCAGGTGCTCAAAGCGGCGCCCGAGCGCCGTTCCCTGGCCGGCGGTTGTCTCCAGCAACACCACGGTAGCAGCGCCGGCCCCGCTGGCGAAGAGCCGGTTAAGAGCCGCAGCCACGCGGGCCAGTCCCGTTTCTTCCCCGCTCCCCAGGTGCGAACCAGGATGCAGCACCAGATAAGGAACGTCCAACCGGGCGCAGCGTTCCAGTTCATCCGCGCAGGCCGCAATCGAGCGCTCCCAGCGCGCCGGATCCGGGCTTGCCAGGTTGATGAGGTAGCTTGCATGGACGAACACCGGGTCGATCCCGCTGCAGGCCCGCTCGGCGTGGAAGGCGGCAATCTCCTCCTCCGTAAGCGGTCGAGCCTCCCACTGGCGCTCGTTCTTGCAAAAGATCTGCATCGTCTCGCAGCCTACCTGTCGCCCGCGGGCAAAGGCCCGGGCAACCCCGCCGGCGATGGACATATGCGCGCCGAAAGGCATAACAATGCGCCAATGACCAACAGATTACCGTCGAACATTATAGCACGTTCGCAACAACGCACCTGCGCGCTGGCATCGGCGGTATACATGGCGGGGCGCTCCGGGGCGGCGCGCCCCAACATTGGAATGAAGAAGAGGATGCCTGCGAGGGACGCACGCGCCCTCCCTTTGCGGAGCTACTGGCATTCCTGCTGCCCCGCCGACCGCTTTCGTTCACTTCAGGAGGTCTCGCGATGGCGGCGCTGCTGGTTGACTGGTTGGAGCGCGCGCTGGGCTTCATCT
This sequence comes from Chloroflexaceae bacterium, assembly GCA_025057155.1. Lineage (NCBI taxonomy): Bacteria > Bacillati > Chloroflexota > Chloroflexia > Chloroflexales > Chloroflexaceae > Chloroflexaceae bacterium. Next base: position 64,659 of record JANWYD010000012.1, on the reverse strand, counting down.
TTCCCGATCGCTGCGCAGGTTGTGGGCATACCGGCGCCTTGCTCTGCGCCGCCTGTCGCGCGGCGGCGCGCCCGGCATGCGAAGAACAACCGCCTCCTCCTGGCCTGGACGCCGTCGTGGTAGCCTGGCGCTACGAGGGAAGTGTGCGCCAGGCGGTGCATGCCCTCAAGTACCGGCGGCAACGGCGCGTGGCGCGGGCGCTGGCAGACGCCCTTGCGGCCACCATCAACGAGCGTCCGCACGGTGACGCACTGATCCCCGTGCCGTTGCACCCTCGGCGCCTGGCGGAGCGCGGCTTCAATCAGAGCGCGGAGCTGGCGCGCCACCTGGCGCGCCGCTGGGACGTTCCTCTGCTTGCTGGCGGCCTGGTGCGTCAGCGTGATACCGGACACCAGGCGCGTCTGGGGCGACGCGAGCGTCAGTCGAACGTAGCTGGCGCTTTTGCCTGGCACGCGCCGGCGCCGCCGCCACTCCATGTCATCCTGGTTGATGATGTACTGACTACCGGCGCGACCCTGGGCGCCTGCGCAGCGGCGCTCCGCGCCGCGGGCAGCCGTCAGGTCGTGGCCCTCACTCTGGCGCGCGCTCTGCTGACCGGGGATTACTCCTGAACAGTCCGTAAAGTAATTTTCCTGGCCTTTCCGCCCCCCTCCCAGCTTCTCCCCGTTGGGGGGCCTCAGGTGTAGGGTTTTTCGAGCGAGAAGGGGTTTTCGGCATTCCAATGCGCTTCTGATCCTCACCCCCCTGCCCCTCTCTCCACCGTAGGTAGAGAGGGAGGATCTGGGCGTCCCAATGCCCCTGATGACGAATGTGACGCGAGGAGGTTCCGGAAAACCCTGCACCTGAGAACCGTTGGGGGGCGTAGTTGGACGCCCTTCCTCCATTGCCCCGCTGCCTCATATGCAAACGGGTAGGGAGGATAGCCTCACCCTCCCCACCTGTCCTACCCGCACGAGTAGTTGACGCAGCGTGTCAGAAGGATTATACTCGTATGTACCCTGTGTCACAAATGGATAGTCACGCCTCGAAAGGACAGCGCATATGGAACGTCTTGTGGGTGAGGTCATGCATCACGGCGTGTTGACGTGTCGTCGCGAGACCCCGATCCAGGATGTGGCGCGACAGATGTCGGAGCAAGATGTGAGCGCGCTCGTTGTGGTCAACGATGAAGGCAACATGATCGGGCTGATCTCTCGCACGGATCTGGTGAATGCGCGCCTCTACGAGCAGTACTGGAAGCACTGGCGCGGTCTGACCGCCGGACACATCATGGTGACGGATGTGGTTTCGGTGCGCCCGAATGATACCGTGCAGGACGCGAGCCGTCTCATGATGGAGCGGCGCATCCATCGCGTGGTCGTGGTGGAAGATGCTGGCGAGGGGGTCAAGCCGATCGGCGTGCTGTCGGTAACCGATGTAGTGCGCGACATTGCGCGGAGTTGAGGGTGTAACGCCGACGGTGGGGGGTCGGGCGTTTCTGCAGGCTGAACAGGGGCGTGGGAAGGCAAAGCCCTCCCACGCCCTCGCGTTTGTGGCCGCCTCAGGTGTGAATGTAGTCGCGGATCTGCACGATCCAGGCGCCCATGCCCACAGCCAGAACGAGGATCAGGGTTGCCAGGGCCACGGCCTGGCCTCCCCGGCCGCGCCGGCCCAGCCTGTCCAGTAGGAGGCCGGCGGAAACGCACAGCGCCGGGTAGAGAAAGATGGCCCAGCGCACCCCCTGGCCTGCCACGATTAGCAGACCCAGGCTCAGGGCCACGCCGGCCCACCAGGCGGCAAGGAGCACGCGGAGCGGCGCGGCCTGCGGGTCGCGGCGCAGCAATAGTAGCGCCAGCCCGGCCACGGCCAGCGGGCCGATCAGCGGCGGCAGGCGCACCCGCGCGCCCTGCGGCGGCGCCAGGCCCGCCAGGGCCGCCAGCGTGTCCCACAGCACCTGCGGCAGGGGCGCGCCGCCGCCGCCGCTCTCACGTTCGGCTATGGCTTCAACGAAAATCGGCGCGCTGTAAAAGAACAGGATCGCCGCTCCCAGGCCGATGGCGCTGGCAAGCGTCAGTTTCGCCAGCGCGATGGCGGGGGTCCGGCCCCTCAACCGGTCGGCCCAGGCGAAGAGCCAGGCGGCGGCAATGAGCGCGCCCACCGAGAGCGTCACTCCGGAATGGCCCAGCAACCCCAGCCCCACTGCGACCGTCAGCGCGGCCATGGTGCGCGCGCGCCCTTGCAGTGGCCGCTCCGCCGACGGTTGTGCTCCTGCCAGCCCCAGGCCGAGCATGGCGAGGAGCGGGAGCGCCAGGGCCTGGCCGCCAAGGTTGGCGTATTCACCGATAGAAAACGACTCCAGCGCGGGCGTCGGCAGCAGATAAAGGGCCGCGCCCAGCAGCCGCGCGCGCCTGCTAAATCCTGCCCGGCCCAGCAGCGCCCAGATCAGACTAATGCTCAGCACGTCGAGCAGGGCCGCGCCCCCCTGCACCAGCAGCCGGCGCGTCGCGTCGCTGGCGGCCACCAGTTGGCCCGGCAGCAGCAGCAGGTACGTCCCTGGCGGGTAGGGCTGCTGCCCGCCGCCGGCATCGCCGGGCAGGCCGGTGGTAAAAAAGACCATTCCCAGCGTGACCTTGAACAGATTGTTGGCATGCAACCCCAGGTCGCTGAAGAGGGCCTGGGGATGCAGCATGCCTCCCATGCGCAGGGCGAAGGCAAGGACCATCAGGCCGATGACAGGACGCGCTGCCGCTCCGGCGCCGGGTTTGGTCAGCAGCAGAGCCAGGACAGCCAGAGCGGCGCAACTGAGCGCCAGTATGCCCAGGTGTGGCGCAACGACCGTGAGGGCCAGGCGGTGAAAGGCCAGGAGCCAGGCGGCGACCAGCGCGGCCCCGCCAGCGAGCGCCAGTGCGCCGCGTCGGCCCGCGCCGAGGTCGCGGGCGAGGATAAAGATCACCGTCAGACTCAGAGTCAGCCAGGCCAGTACTGGCCAGGCCGGAGCGCGGGGCGGGCCGTTCGCGCTACGCTGGCGCGCTTCGTAGAGGATGAAGCTTAATTCGCGCGGATCGCCGGGGGGGACGAAGGACGTTGAGCGCATATTGATGCGCAGATCGCCAGTGCGAGCGGAGCGGGCCAGCAGGTGGTAGCGTCGCGGTTCGCCGGGCGGGAGGGTGAGGGTGTACGGCGTCCCCAGGCCGGTCTCCCAGACCGTTTCGGTGCCGACCGGGCTGCCCGCGGCAAGCAGGGAGACCACGTGCAGGCCGCCGCCGGCGCCGGGAAGCACGATCGCCGCCTCCGGGCGCATCCAGCGGTAGGGCCGGCCGCCGGTGCGTTCCAGCGCCTCCCACCACCAGATGTAGCCGCGCGGATCGTCGGAGGTGAGCACGCGCTCGGGCGGTTCGGAGCCATGGGCGCCGCGCAGGAAGGGCGCATCGTCCTCGCGGCGCTGCAGGGCCGGCTCGCCGCCGACGAACAGCGTGTGGTCGAAGGGGGCCTGGTAGGCCAGCAGCCACAGGGCGAGGGCGCAGCCCAGCAGCGCCAGGAGTTCCGCCCACAGGCCCCGCGCGGAGAATGACCGTCGAGGCGCGATCAGTGCTGGCTCGCCGCGCCCCAGGTAATAATCACCACCCCGATCACCACGATCACCGCGCCGATCAGCTTGTAGGGGGTGATCGTCTCGTTGAGGAACAGGCGTGAGGGAATGAGAATGATCACATAGTTCAGCGCCAGCAGTGGGTAGGCGAACGAGAGATTGACGCGGGAGATCACCCCGAGCCAGAAGAGCGCGCCGCCAAAGACCAGCGCGAAGCCCATGAGGACGCGCCAGTCGGTGAAGGTGGCCCAGAGTACGCCGGGATTGAACGAGAAGTGGCCGACGCGGGCGCTGACGGCGTTCATCCCCAGTTTGAGCAGCACCTCGCCGACGACGGTCAGGGTGCTGGCGGTGAGCAGCATGGCGATAACGGGAAGCATGGCCGACCTTTTTACTGGTGCGCGTTGTGCGCCTGGGAGCAACGGTTTGACAGACTGGCGCGACTGATTGCTGATCATGGCGTGCGTTCGAGAACGAAAACGGCATAATCACAGATACCGCTCCGCATCGGATAGGCCCGTTCGATGGCGAAGCGCGGGCCGAAGACGACCCGATATTCGGCCTCCGAGCGGATATGCTCGCCCCGATCAAGGGCGTGCATAAGGTGACCGGCGAGGTTCTCGCCCTCGGGGGGCGGGGTGTCTTCCATCACCAGAGCGATCGCGCCAGGGCGCAGGACGCGCGCCAGTTCATCCATCGCGGCGCGAGCGGTGGCGTCGGGCAGATGGTGAAGCACGCCGAGCACCAGCGCCGCATCGAAGCTGGCGTCGGCGAATGCCAGGGCCTCGCCCGCGCTGACGACATAGCTGCCCGGACGCCGCCGGGCGGCGAAGCGAAGGTAGCCGGGCGCGATATCAACTCCGATATAGCGCCCGGGCGGAAACTCCGTGGCGAAGATGCCGGTGCCGCAACCTAGATCGAGAAAACGGCGCCGGTCGCCGTGCCAGGGGCGCAGTTCGCGGGCGATCACCAGGCGTTCGCCCTCAAAGCCAGCTTCCACCGTCCAGCGCAGCGCGTCCCACATCCGCGGGCTGGCGCTGAGGCGGTCGAGAGCTTCCTGCAAGAGGGTCGCTGGCGCGCCGAGGGACATCAGGGCACCTCCACAGGCTGGGGGTGTGATGCGACAGCCTTCGGGCGCGGAGTGAAGGGCTTGGCGTTTCGGGCCAGGACGATCACCGAAAGGCCAAACGGGAAGTTCCTGCCAGCGGCAATCCAGGCGGCTTCGAGGGCCATAATACTATGAAGCGCCTCATTGATCGGCGCGGCGGGCAGGGCCATGGCCGATGCATCGCCCCGGTCGGGAGTAAAGCGCTCGAGCAGCCGCGTGGCCAGCGAGAGGGGAAAGAGCAGGGTTAGCCCGTAGGTGCAGCGCTCGACCGCAAAGCCAGCGTCGGTGAGCATGGCACGCACCTCGCTGGCAGTGTAGCGGCGGCGCGTGTGCACCTGCCGGTCGTGACGCGAGCGCAGCCAGTTGTATGCCGGCAGGCGCAGCAGCAGCCGGGCGCCGGGACGCAGCACGCGCCGGAACTCACGCAGCGCCATGGCCTCGTCAGGCACGCCCTGGTGGTAGAGCACATCGTAGCAGGTAACCAGATCAAAGCTGTCGTCTGCAAATGGGAGGGCCAGCACCGACGCTCGCCCGACGCGCCCGGGCATGCGCTGACTGGCCCAGGCCGTCGCTTCGGGACTGTAGTCTATGCCGATCACCTGGCCGTAACGTTCGAGAAACAACCCGTCGCCGCCGGCGCCGCAGCCAGCATCAAGGAGGCGCAGACCGGGCCACCTGGTGTAGTGCGGGTCAAGCAGGACCGCACTGATAGCGCGCATTCCCCGGTGCCACCAGTGGCGCAACTCGACCGAGGCCAGGGTTGTGTATTCGCTCGTTTCCATTGTTCGAGTGTAGACACGATTGCGCTGTGCAGCCGTTGGCGTGCCGGCTGGGGGGAGATGCGGAGGTTATAGCTCTCCGCGCTCCTCCGGGATGTTTTCTGAGAGGACTCTGTCCTTGCAGGCCCTCGCACCGGTGAGGGCAGGTTAGTGCGACTATACCAGATAGGGCGTACCAGCGCAACTCGCGGCCCTCAGGCGATCACATTGCGAAGCACCCCGAGGGCGGTGGCCTCCAGTTCCACTACATCGTCGGGTTCCAGCCAGGGGCCATAGCCGCCGCCGCTCTCCAGGAGCGTACCGCCGCCGACGGGGCCGCTGGCGATCACATCGCCGGGAAAGAGGGTCACACCACGGCTGGCGTGGGCGATCAGTTGGGCGAAACTGTAGAACTGGTTCCCGCTCGCCGCGCGGCAGCGTTCGATGCCATTGACGCGCCCGATCAGCACCAGGTTCAGGCGCCCATCGTCGTCGGCATACAGTTCAAGTTCATCGGGGGTGACGAGCCAGGGGCCGAGCGAGGTGGCAAAATCGCGCGACTTGGCGGGGCCGAGGCCAAGGGCGCGTTCATTCTCTTCAGCGTCGCGGTCCACCCAGGTATTCGCCAGGGTATAGCCGGCAATCACCGTCAGGGCCTCTTCGGGGAGCAGGTCACGCGCCTGCCGGCCGATGACGCAGGCCAGGCCGAGGCCATAATCAAGCATCGCGCCCCGAGGCATCGGCACCGCCTCATCGGGGCCAAAAATGGCGCCGTGGTTGGCGAATGCAAACATCGGGCCGCGGTACCACGTGTCGGGCAGACCGGCGCCGCGAATGGTTCGCACGGCGATGGCGTGCTCCTCGAAGCTCTCGTAGACCCGCAGGCTGGTCGGGCGAGTCAGCGGCGCCAGGAGGCGCACCTGGCTGACTGGCAGCAGCAAGGCCGCCCCGCCGATCGAGAGGCTGCCGGCCAGGCCAGCGGACTCTACGCCGTGCCAGTCTTCCTCTGAGGTTGCCGTCTGGCCGCCGAGCAGGTGTGTCACGGCGGCCAGAATGTCAGCGGCGCTCTCGAGGTTGACCTCGTTCTGGTCGGCGCGGAGAAGACTGGCCATATCCCAGCGCAGGCCCTCGGCCTCCTCGATCACCAGGGGGGCGGCGACCGCCAGGTCAACCACCGTATCGCCAAGGAGGGCGCCGGCGCGCGGCGCGCCATCGGGTGGAACGAAGGAAACCAGTCGCATAGCAGTCCTTCTGTAATGGTGCAATCCTCAGACTTGCACCACCAGGCCCTCCAGGTGGATACAGGCTTAGAGGTTCCCTCGCCGGGCCTGTTCACGCTCGATGGCCTCGAAGAGCGCCTTGAAGTTGCCTTTGCCAAATCCACGGCTGCCTTTTCGCTGGATGATCTCGATAAAGAGCGTCGGCCGGTCCTGCACTGGCTGGCTGAAGATCTGGAGCAGGTAGCCCTCGTCGTCGCGGTCAACCAGAATATTCCGCTCCTGGAGAGCCCGGCGGCTCTCATCAATCGCGCCCACGCGGCGTTCGAGGTCGTCGTAGTAAGCCGCTGGAACGGTGAGAAAGGAGATGCCTGCGGCGCGGAGCGCGTCCACCGTGGCGCAGATGTCGCTGGTTGCCAGGGCGATGTGTTGCACTCCGGGGCCGCCGTGGTACTCGAGATATTCGGCAATCTGGCTTTTCTTGCGACCTTCGGCCGGTTCGTTGATCGGAAACTTGATCTTGCCGCTGCCGTTCTGCATCACCTTGGACATGAGCGCGGAGTATTCGGTGGCGATGTCGCGATCGTCGAAGTGCACCAGTTGCTTGAAGCCAAGCACGTCGCGGTAGAAGGCCACCCAGCGATCCATCGCCCCGGCTTCAACATTGCCAACAATATGGTCAATGGCGAAGATGCCGGTGTCGGGCACAGGCTCCTGGCGCTCGATGCGCCGGAAACCCGGCATGAACAGCCCTTCATAGCCCTCACGTTCAATAAAACTATGAACGGTATCGCCGTAGGCGGCGATGGTGGCTTTGACTACCCGCCCGCCAGCATCCTCGAAGCTGGTCGGCGCCTGAACGCCGATGGCGCCGTTACGCAGCGCGGCGGCATAGGCCGCGGCAGCATTGCGCACGCGCAGCGCGATGTCTTTGACCCCGTCTCCGTGACGGGCCAGGTAGGCGCCGATAGGGTGATCAGGCAGCAGCGGCGCGGTAAGCACGAAGCGCACATCGCGGCGTTGCAGCACGTAGCTGGCCCGGTCGCGCAGGCCGGTTTCGAGGCCGGCATAGGCCACCGGGACAAGACCGAGGGTGGTGCGGTAGAAGTGCGCGGCCTGGCGCGCGTTGCTGACGTACAGTTCGACATAATCTATCCCCAGAAAGTCAAGCGCGTCCTGCGCGGAGTGCATGAGTTGTGTCCTTAATTATCGTAGCGTATCCGGCGACTTCTCGAACGGAAAGCTCCTGCAGGCTGCTCCCTTCCAGACCCTCCCCGCATGACGGGTGACCAGACTCGCTGGAGTCGCGATACGAGCGACGTTTGTGCCAGCGCCATCGGGACGGAAGGGCGGCGCTCTCTGTCCCAGGGTATCATACCGAGCGTTGATGGGGGTGTCAAAGCCGCCGGGCCATGCAGAGACGGCCCGCCGGGCCGTATCTGCTCTGCGCCGCCCTGGTGATTGCCAATACGTCATAGCTGTGAGATCTGGTAATCTTCGTGATTACGAATGATTTGCCGCAACGGGAAAGTGTAAGCCCTTGCCCCACTAACGCTCCTTAATAATCAGACAATCTTCCGAGCCGCGGAGGGTCCCGTGGATAACCAGTTCAGCATGGGTATGCCCGCTATGGTGGCGTTGCTCCTCAACGAAGGCGCGCAGTTGTGGCTCGAAGGCGCGCTGAGCGCCGCGAAGGCGCATCTGGAGCGAGCATTTGAAGTTGCCGAAAAGATCGGCTGTGCCGCCGGGCGTCTCGGCGCAATGCAACTGCTCGCTGGTCTGGCGTTTGCGCGCGGTGATCTGGAGGAGAGTTACGAACTGCACAGCGCCGTTCTCAGCGAGTGCCGCGCCCTGCGACTGGACGTTGGTGTGGCGTCGTCGCTGCACAATCTGGGCCTGGTCGCGGCCTGCCGGGGCGACTTTGAAACGGCCCGCAGCATGATCATTGCTGCAATCAACGTTTATAACGTCATCGGGCGCCGTGACGCAGCGGCGGCGGCGCGGGCCAATCTGCGGCGATTGGCGGGAGCCTGAACGCAGGCCCTGGACGCGAGGGGCTGGGAGGTCCGCTCCTCCCAGACCCTCGCTTTTTGTTGTGCGGCGAACCCGGATCGGCGCCTGGTGTGAACGTGCCGGTTGGAGAGTCCCGGGCAACCGTGCACGCCCCATACCCTCTGCCTGTCGTCTGGGGTCCAACGGCTCCGACTACCTGTACAGGCGCGCCCGGACTGCGTATACTGTGAGGTAGAGTCACAGATAACCCCCTGCGCTGAAGGGTATGCCTGTGTCATCGGATACTTCATCTGCCCCCATATCATCTCTAGCCAGCGGAGCGGCATCGGTCGAGGCTTTGCGCCAGGCCCTGGCCGCCGAACGGCGCGCGCGCCAGGTGGCCGAGGTGCTCCATGCGTCGCATATCGCCCTCTCCCGCAGCCTCGATCCGCAGGTCGTCACGACGACCCTCCTGGCGCACATGGCCCAGCTCGTGCCTTACGACAGCGCCTGTGTTATGCTGCTGGAGAGCGATGAGATGCTGCGCGTTCGCGCCACCCGCGGATACGAGGCGTTCACCGATCCGGCGCTGGTGGAAGGATTGAGCATTAATCCGGTAGAGGATCCGCTCTTCCAACAGTTAATCGCCCGCCGGCGCAGTTTTGTCGTGCTTGACACGGCGCGCACGGCCAGTTGGCGCACGCGGCCCGGTCTTGAACATGTTCGCAACTGGTTTGCCGTGCCCCTGGTCGCCGGTAAGGAGGTGATCGGGTTCTTCTGCGCCGATAAGACGGTTCCGGCCTTCTTTACTCCCGAGCACGTCAACACGGCGGAATTGCTCGCCATTCCCGCGGCCATTGCTCTCCAGAACGCGCGACTCTTCGCCCAGGTGCAGGCTGGCCAGGCGCGCCTCCAGGCCCTCTCCGAACGCCTGGTGGAGGTGCAGGAAGCCGAACGGGCGCACCTGGCTCGCGAGTTGCACGACGAGATTGGCCAGATGCTTACCGGCCTGAGCCTGGCCCTGACAGTTGGCCCCCGCACTAGTCCTGAGACGCTGCGCGAACGCATGGTCCAGGCGCAGCGCCAGGTGAACCAGTTGACCGCCCAGGTGCGCGCCCTCTCCTTGAATCTCCGCCCGGCTATGCTCGATGATCTCGGCCTGCTCCCCGCCCTGTTCTGGTTCACGCGACGGTACACCGACCAGACAGGAATCCAGGTGCAGTTGCAGCACGCCGGTCTCGACCGGCCCATTCCGCAGTCAGTGGCCAATACGGCCTACCGTGTGTTGCAGGAGGCTCTGACCAATGTGGCGCGTCACGCCGGGGTGGACCATGCCCGCGCCCAGGTCTGGGCCACCGATGATATGCTGGCGGTGCAGGTGGTGGACGAGGGCCGCGGGTTCGAGATCAATGAACTCTCTGCCAGCGACTCGCTCGGCCTGGCGGGTATGGCCGAACGTGTGCGGCTGGCTGGAGGCACGCTGACCATCGAAACGGCCCCGAATGCCGGAACGCGCATTCTTGCCGAACTGCCGTTGCCGGCCTGGAAGGAAAGCGACCGATGCGACCACTGACGATCGTACTGGCCGACGATCACCATGTTGTACGCAGCGGCCTGCGGGTCTTGCTGGAGAACGAGATGAATTGTACAGTGGTTGGCGAGGCCGGCAATGGTCCCGAAGCGCTGGCCATGGTTGAGCGGCTCCAGCCCGACCTGCTGATCGCCGACCTGATTATGCCAGGGTTGAGCGGCCTGGAGGTGGCGCGCCAGACCCGGGTCGTTTCCCCCAACACCCGGATTGTCATCCTCTCCATGCACGCCGATGAGTCGTATGTGCGCGAGGCCCTGCGCGCCGGCGTTACTGCCTACGTGCTCAAAGAAACGCTCTCGACGGAGTTCCTCTACGCCATCCAGCAGGCGGCCCAGGGACGCCGCTACCTGAGCCCGCCGCTCTCCGACCGCGCGATTGACGCCTACGCCAGCCAGACTGCGGAGACCAACCTGGATCTCTACGAGACTCTTACCGCCCGTGAGCGCGAGATCCTCTACCTGGCGGCCCAGGGCCTTACCAGCGCCGAAATCGCCGAGCATCTGATGATCGGCGTGCGGACGGTGGATACCCACCGGGCGAGCATGATGCGCAAACTGGGTCTACATACCCCTCTGGATCTGATTCGCTATGCCGTGCGGCGCGGGATTGTCACCCTGGACGGGTGACGCGCCGTGGCGTTCCCGCGAGGTCGCGCCATGTGATGCTGAGGATTGGTGCGCGCACCCTCCAGGCTCGCCGGTAAGGCTTGTCGTTCTCTTCCCAGACCAGGAGCCTCCGCAAACCTACAGGTTGCCGTTCAGTACAGCTACGTATTGCTTTTTCAGTGATCAGCGGTTATCCTTTGAAGCAAAGCCGGAGGGTCGGCAACGGCGCCGACCCTCCGGCTGCTTTTGGTCAGGGAACGTGCTGTGTTGGAGAGTTAGCCGCTCCCGGTAGGCGACGGCCCGACCAGGGTCGGTGTAGGCGTCGCGCCGGGCACCTCGCAGCCCCACTGGCTCACGCGCTCGCGATCGTCGCGCTTGCGCACCTCCACCAGGTACTGCCCCGGCCGCTCGGCGCCGATCACCAGGTCAATGCTGAAGCTCCCGTCGGCCCGGCTAAAGCCGCCACCCACGGGTCGCCCGTTGAAGTAGACCAGCAGCGCGGTGCTGGGCGGCCCCGAGCCTGCCAGCGTGATGGTTTCGCCGGGAATGCACGTCAGGACCTCGACCCCTGGGGGCAGGGGGCTGGTCGGGGTCGGCGTGGGGCCGGTCGGGGCCGGAGGGCGCGTGCGCGTAGGAGCCGCAGTAGCGGTAAGCGTTGGTGTCTGCGGGCGGGTTGTCGGGGTCTGCGCGGTGCCGGTCGGAGTGGCGGTGAAGGTGCTCGTGGCCGTAGGCGTTGCCTGAGGCTGGACGGTCTGCGTCTGCTGGACCTGGGCGGTCTGCGTCTGGGCAGGATAGGAGGTGTCTTGCTGGTTTTCAACGCAGGTGCTCGCCCCGGGATACGGGCAATTCGTATTCTGAGCGATTGAGACAGGTGCTGTTGCGGGCAGTGCGCCGACAAGCAGGGCCAGGGTTAACCCTGTGAACACAACCACCAGACTGAGCGGCAGGGCGATGCTACGATGTGGCATAGGCTTAGAAGGCTTCGCGTCCGACGCACGCGGAACGTATTCCGTCAGGCGCCGGAAGCGCGGTCAAGCAGTTCCTGAAAGACGTTGAACGGCTGCGCCCCGACGATGCGCCGCTCACCGATGACAAAGACCGGACGGGAGCGGATGCCCTCGGACACGGCAGCCTCATAATCGGCCCGAACGGCGGCCTCGTGAGTTCCGGCGGCGAGACAGGCCCGTAATGCCTCTACGTCAACGCCGGCTTCCACGGCGGCGGCGGCGACGCCGGCCTGCGTCTCGGTATACAGTTGATTGTAGCGCCGATAGATGGCCTGACGCATATCCCAGAAGCGCCCCTGGTCGGCAGCGCACTCGGCGGCTTCCGCCAGGAGTTCGGAGCGCTCGCCCAGTTGCAGCAAATGGCGATAGATCAGACGCGCCTTGCCAGGTTGTACATACTCATCAACGATGCGTGGCTCGGTCTCCAGCACGTGGAGCGCGCAGGCCGTTCAGAGAAAGTCGGAATACATCACGAGGGCGACCGGCGATTCGGGATCGCCGAGTTGATGGTAGCCCTCGGCAGTGCGCGAGCGAGGTACGCCGGGGTAGACCTCATCAGGTGCGCTGACCGGCGCGCCGGGCGTCACAGTAGATGCCGCACGCGACGGTGAGGCTGTGGGCAGAGGCGTAGTAGTCGCTGCGACCATCGGCGGCGCCGGGGCTGTCGGGTCGCGGACCGCCTGGCCGCCGCAGGCGGCCAGCCAGATGAACATTGTCGCGACAATACCGGCGATTGCGTAACGCCGCGTCAAGAGAGTCCCCCGTCCCATGATAGACGCCTCGACCACTGTACCACATGTGCGCAACCACTACAAGGCAGAAGGCGAGCGGTTAAGCGTTGTGCGCCGCCTCCCCGACTGTATGTGTTTAGATCTGCCGCAGAGCGCGCAGAAGACGTGAAGAATGAGCTTTTTGAGGCTCCCTGCACCCTCCGCGCCCTCGGCGGTGCGAACGTGTCCGGGAGATGCGAACGCTATCCCCCGGACACCGTCTTTGCGACCAGGTGTTCTGTCAGGTATAATGGCAAAATCGGGTACTGGAGGTCGAGGCATGGCTTCACTGTCTCTGTATCGCAAATGGCGCTCCCAGACGTTCGCCGAACTCGTCGGCCAGGAGCATGTGGTGCGGACGCTGCGCAATGCCATTGTCGAGGAGCGCGTGGCCCATGCCTACCTGTTCACCGGGCCGCGGGGAGTAGGCAAGACGAGTGTGGCCCGCCTGCTGGCCAAGGCGGTGAATTGTCTGGCCGCCGAACGTGCAGCCCGGCCCTGCGGCCAGTGTGAGATGTGCCTGGAGATTGCCGAGGGCCGCGCGGTGGATGTGATCGAAATGGACGCCGCCTCGAATACCAGCGTCGAGGATGCCCGCACCCTGATCAGCGGCGTGATGACGCGGCCAACCCGCGGGCGCTACCGCGTCTACATCATTGACGAGGCGCACATGCTTTCCACCGCCGCCTTCAACGCCCTGCTCAAGACCCTGGAAGAGCCTCCCGAGCACGCCATCTTCGTCCTGGCGACCACCGAGGTGCACAAGGTTCCGGCCACCATTCTGTCGCGCTGCCAGCGTTTCACCTTTACGCGCCACGGCGTCGCCAGCACTGCCGCGCACCTGCGCCGTGTCGCCGCGTCCGAAGGGTTGGAACTGGAGCCGGGGGCGGCGGAGGCCATCGCCCGCGCCGCCACAGGCAGCCTGCGCGATGCTCTGGGGGTGCTGGAACAACTGGCCTCCTATACCAGCGGCCGCATCAGTGTGGCCCAGGTGCAGAGCCTGCTGGGAATGACCTCGTCCGCCGAGGTGGCCGCGCTGATCGAGGCGCTCCTCGATGGCGACGCGGCGGCGGCGCTGCGGGCGGTTAACGCCGTAGCCGATCAGGGCGCCGATCTACGCCAGTTCACCCGCGACCTGGTGGAGCGCCTGCGCTCGCTGCTGCTGCTGCTGGCCGCCGGCGACCATGCGCTCGCCGATATCGGCGATGATGAGCGTGAGATGATGACGGCCTGGGCGCGACGAGCCGAGACCGGGCGCCTGCTGCACTGGGTGAAGCTGTTCAGCGCCCTGGATCACCAGTTGCGCGCCACGCCCTACGGCCAGTTGCCGCTCGAACTGGCGGTTGTCGAGGCGCTGCTGGAGCAGCCCGCGCAGCCCCTCGCCCCCGCGCGGCGTCCTGAAGCCTCCGGCGCGCGGGTCCCGCCGAGCCAGGCCGCCGCACCCGCGCGCCGCGCCCCCGCTCCGGTCCAGACCGAGGCCCCCGCTCCTCGTCTGGACTCTTCACCTACGACGCTTCCGACCGCCCCGGCGCCCCCTCCAGAGGAGGCTGCGCCGCCGATGAGCTTCTCGTCGCCGCCGGGCGGCTCCGAGCCTGCCTTGGCAGCAGAGGCCGCCCCGGCCAGCTCTGATGATCGGATAAGTCGTCCCGTTCCCGCCGCGCCGGTGGCCCGTTCGCCCGAGGCGGCGGCGGCCGCCAACGCCGACTTCTCGCTGCTCGAACTGGTGGAGGCCCACTGGGAGGAGATCAAGCGCGATGTGCGGCCCCGCAGCCCGACGGTGCAGGCGCTGCTCCACAGCGTGCGCCCGATTGATGTGGAGGGCAACACGGTGGTGCTGCTGGCCGCCTCGCCCTTCCACAAGGAGAATCTGGAGAAGGCGCAGAACCGCCGCATCGTCGAGGAGGTCATCCAGCGGCGCCTGGGCGTCACGGTGGCGCTGCGCTGCACTATCGAGGCCCGCGCCGAGTCGCGCGATCTGCGCAGCCAGATCCGCGAAGCGCGCAAAGACGAACTCGTCCGTGCGGCGATGAATATCTTCGAGGCCCATATTGTGGATATTGAACCGCCGGAGTAAGGCGATTTTGGATTTTGGATTTCGGATTTTGGATGTAGGTATGGGGGTTTTTTGCTGGTTCTGGCGGCATCAGGCGGCGCAGCCGCTCCCATCCCCCGGTGGAGGCGGATTTTGCACTAGCCCTGGAGAAAGCGCAGCTTTCCTTTGCGCCAACACTGGCTGTGTGGTAAGCTAGCAGCGAGTATTCCCCCTTTGCAAGGGCGCGCGCCGCGCGCATCAAACTAAGGAGCATCCATGAACCCGCGCCAGCTACAGCAGATGGCCCAGCAGATGCAGCGCCAGATGCAGAAGATCCAGGAGGAACTGGCCGCCGCGACGGTTGAAGGAACGGCCGGCGGAGGCGCCATTACGGTGCAGATGAATGGCCATCGCGAGGTGCAGAGTATTACCATCTCTCCCGAAGTGGTGGACCCCGACGATGTCGAGATGTTGCAGGATCTGCTGCTGGCCGCCATCCACGACGCGACGAAGAAGGCCCAGGATCTCGCCGAACAGCGTATGGGGCCGCTCATGGGCGGGATAAAAGGCATGCCCGGTCTGTTTTGACGTCCTGACGCCCTCCGGGCCGCCAGACCGCCTGCGAGGCCCTGGCGCGTTGTTTTCTGGTTGCCAGCGGCAACCTTTGCTGTTATGACCTTTTCGCGCAGTGAAAGCCTGATTGCCGGGCCAGTGGCGCGGCTCATCGAAGAGTTCAGCAAGCTGCCGGGCATTGGACCGAAGACGGCCTCAAGGCTGACCTTCTATCTCTTGCGCGCCGAGGAAGAACAGGCGCGCGCCCTCGCGCAGGCCCTCCTCGATCTGCGTGAGCGTGTCACCCTCTGTACCCGGTGTTACAACATCACTGTCGGCGAACTGTGCCCTGTCTGCGCCGATCCTGCCCGTGATCAGACCAAGATCTGCGTGGTGGAAGAGCCGCTTGATGTGCTGGCCATCGAGCGCACCGGCGTGTATCGCGGGTTGTACCACGTGCTTCACGGCCATCTGGCGCCTCTTGAAGGCGTCTACCGCGAGAACCTCAAGATTGATGAGTTGCTTGCCCGCGTGCGCGCCGAACCGGTGGACGAGGTGATCCTGGCTACCAATCCCAACACCGAGGGCGAAGCGACCGCATTTTTGCTCCTGCGTGACCTGGCGCCGCTGGGAGTGCGTGTGACGCGCCTCTCCCGCGGCTTGCCAACGGGCGGCGATCTGGAATGGGCCGACCCTGACACCCTTGGAGCGGCGCTGGAAGGACGCCGCGAGTTGTAGAGCTGGAAGGAGCTTCGCCCAATGAGCCTGACGACGATCCTCAATAACACCCTCGATCTGGTAAACCAGGCGAAGTTCGCGGGTGTGGTCGGCACCGATGGGCTGGGCATTGAGATGGTCTTTGTGGACGAGGCCGCGGCCTACGATCTGGAACTCGCGGAGATCGAACTGTCCAGTCTGGCCGCGCTGGCCACCTCTGCCTCGGGCCGCATGGGCGCCGGTCTGGCGCGCGCGCTGACTCTGGAAACCGATGCCTTTACCTTCCTGGCCCTGCTGATTACTCCCGATTACTTCGCCGTCCTCGGCCTCCCCGCCGGCGCCGATGCGGCCCACGCCCGCAGCGTGCTGGAGCAGATGGTTGAGCGCATGCGCGCGGAGTTGTAGTTGTAGGGCGTATCCAGGATTCTTTGCTTAGGCTATGCTGCTTTGCGCCGCAAACGCTGTGCGGATTTGAACTGGTCGCCTTCGGACCAGTGAGACGCTGCTGCCGGCGTTCCCAGCGCCAGCCCGCTTTCAAGATCTCCTTAATAACGACTGTTCCTCAGAGAGACAGATCCAGATCTACACCGGATGCGCCTCTTTGATGACATATTTAGTGCATGCGTTGAGGATATCGAGTTTGAACTCAAGGGACATGCCTCTGTCGAGTGGTCAAGTTTTCTGCTCAATCCTCGTCGCTTGCGAGGCAGTGATTTTCTTATGCGGTGGTCACAAGGTTTATGGAGTGAAGAACGTATCGTTCAGGCAGTCAATGAAACCAATGATTTCTTTGCAATACGATATGGTCCCAGCGGGACCGCGCCGGATAATGATGTCAGGGAGTTCGAACTCTATTTTGAGCGTTTAGAAAAGGCCGGACTAGGTGAAATAAAGCGCCCGGACCTGTTAGTTTTCAACAAAGCAGACCAACGATTCATCGAGAAAGTGGTTGAGCATCTTGGCGGCGTTTCTGAGTTGCCTTTTACTACGGAAGACGGCAAGGATATGCAAATGTTATTGCAGAAAGCTATTGTTGCAGTAGAATGCGAGAATAGCCTCTGGAAGGCGAAGCTCATGCCGGATTATGGAGCTGATTTGAAGCCGCAAAAAAGATTAGGCGGTAAAAAAGGCTTGAGAAAGAATGCAGTTCTGCCTACGATTATCTTGAAAGAAGAGGACCGTAAACAGTTACAGATCTGGCAAGATACGAATAATGTCCCTGTTCACATTTGGCATGTGTTCTACGATATGGCATTTGGAATTGCTTTCGATGAAGGTCAAAGATTAATAGAGGAAGGTTATATCCAGCCGGTAGAACAGACTTTTCAAGCTCCTGGAGGCGCAATAACTAGAAAGATGATTTATAAATTTTATTACCACTATGGTTATCAGGTCAGTGATGCTCATGATGAGCCAAATCTTATCGCCAAATATATCATAGATAAAAACGGTCATATATTGCCATACATTCACTTCGAGGGTGGGGCAATGTCTTTAACCCAAGAAGCGCTGCATATTCTAAGGGAGTTGGCGAATGCAAAAGATTAACTACTATAAAATTCCTTCGTCAGGTGCGGCTAGAGAATTGCTGCGCCAGAAAGGGCAGTTCTGGACGCCCGATTGGGTTGCTGAAGCGATGGTTGAATATGTGCTCGCTGACCAGAGCCGCACATTGTTTGATCCTGCTGTGGGAGCAGGAGCCTTCTTTCGGGCGGCAAAAGCCATCGAAAAAGAAAAACAATTATCTGTCATCCTGATGGGAATGGATATTGATCCGATGGCGCTACATCAGGCGATAGAGCAGGGATTAAGTCATAATGACCTTAGAGGTGTTAGGATTGGTGATTTTATTTTTCATCCCCCCCTTGAGAAGTTGTCTGCTATAGTGGCTAATCCTCCTTACATTCGGCATCATCGCCTGTCAAATGAAACCAAAGAGTCTCTTAAGCAGTTGAGTTTGAGAACTCTGGGTAAAATCTTGGACGGTCGTGCCGGTTTGCATGTATATTTCTTGATTCGCGCTTTGACTTTGCTTAATGAAGACGGTCGTTTGGCTTTTATTATGCCTGCTGACACTTGCGAAGGTAAATTTGCATATGATCTATGGCGTTGGATTTTATCAAGTTATGCTCTGGATGCCGTTCTCACCTTCTCTCCGGATGCTTCTCCTTTTCCAAGTGTGGACACGAATCCGATCGTATTCTTTATTCGCAATGCGCCGCCTAAAAAAAGTTGTTTTTGGGCAAAGTGCTACGAGCCTCGGCCTGATATTCTGAAAACGTGGGTTCGTTCGGGGTTTGCAATTCAGCCTTTCGACGGTTTGAGCGTAACTCAACGCGAACTTTCTGAGGCTTTGACTACAGGTCTATCACGACCACCAGTAACAGGGAGTGTAAGCAAGTATGTTCTTGGCGATTTCGCGCAGATAATCCGCGGAGTCGCGACTGGAGCTAATGATTTCTTTTTTATGACCGCTGAACAGGTCCGACGTACTCGTATCCCGGTTCATTACTTCGTAAGAGCGATTGGACGCACAAGAGATGTGCCCGGTAGTGAAATTATTCAGGAAACCTTGGACTCACTTGAAGCTAAAGGGAGACCCACCTATCTGCTTTCCCTGGATGCCGAGTCCTTAGAGGAGTATCCTGACAGTTTAAGGGATTATCTGCGAAAAGGCGAGGCTCTTGGATTGCCACAAAAACCGCTCATCTCTCAGCGGAAGCCCTGGTATAAAATGGAGTCACGGATCCCTCCGCCTTTCTTATTTGCATATCTAGGACGTCGAAATTTGAGATTTATCCGTAATACGGCAAAGGTTGTCCCTCTGACAAGCTTTCTGTGCGTCTATCCTAAAATAAATACAGATGAGTATATGGATCATCTTTGGCGGATTTTGAATCATAGTGATGTGGTTGCCAATCTCGCAATGATCGGAAAGTCGTATGGTGATGGCGCCGTGAAAGTCGAACCGCGCGCTCTAGAAAAGTTGCCGATCCCTGAATATCTGATTGAACGTTCAGTATTGCAACTGCAAATGCGCTTATTTGAAAGCGAATCCTGTTACAAGATTTGAACTCTGTTTGTTGAATGACAAGCCCTTCGCTGTCTCAACAAACTCGACAAACGGCTTTACCTCTACTTTGTCACTTTGCCCCTGGCGTGGACTGCAGGTCCCCGAAGATCTTCCCTTCCTGGTGCAGTGCGCCATCGCCGCGCTGCATTGAAACACGTGGGGAAGCCTGGTTTCCCCACGCCCCTCTCCGAGGAGAGGGCGGATGGGCGCTACACCCCCGTCGCCCCCTGGATCCACGCCATCGCCTTATCGGCGAGACGGTCGAGGGCCTGCACCGACAGGGCGATGTGCTCTTCGCGAGTGTCTTCGATCTTGTTGTGCGAAATGCCTCCCAGGCTCTGCACGAAGAGCATCACAGTGGGGATGCCCGCCCGGGCCACCTCAGCCGCGTCGTGCAGGGGGCCGCTCGGCAGGCGATGCGCCGCGCCGGCCACTTCGCGGATCGCCGCTTCGCCCATGGCGATCAGGTCGGGGTGGAAGGGAATGGGATCGATCCTCCAGATCGGCGCCCAGGCCACCGTGCAGCCCTCCTCGGCGGCGAAGCGCCCCGCCGCCTCCCGGGCCTCCTGGAGCATTGCCGCCAGCGCCGCCGCGTCCATATGGCGCTGATCCAGCGTGACGGTGCACTCTCCCACCACTGCCGTCACAATCCCCGGGCGGGTAATGCAGCTTCCGATGGTGCAGACCCCCCCGTGCCCCGCGGCGATCGCGCGGATCTCCAGGCCCAGTTTCGCCGCGGCGGCGAAGGCGTCGCGGCGCCGGTTCATTGGCGTTGAGCCAGCGTGGGCCGCCTGGCCGGTGAAGGTAATGCGATGGCGCTCCACGCCGAAGGTGCCAATCACCACGCCCAGGGGCAGGCCCAGATCCTCAAGCACTGGCCCCTGCTCGATGTGCAGTTCCAGGTAGGCTGCGGCATTGGCCTGCTGGCGCCGGGCGGCCAGCATGCCTTCCAGGTTCACGCCGTGGGCGGCCAGGGCCTCGGGCAACAGAACGCCATCGCGGTCGCGCAGATCGGCGACGCTCGCAGGGTCGAGCGTGCCCGAGAAGGCGCTGGAGCCGAGCAGGCTGCGCCCGAAACGGGCCCCCTCTTCGTCGGCCCAGTCTACCAGGCGCAGCGTTACCGGCGGCGTGCCTTCGGCGGCGACCCGGCGCAGCACTTCGAGGCCGGCGAGCACGTTCAGGCAGCCGTCGAGCCAGCCGCCGTTCGGCACCGAGTCCAGATGGCCGCCGATCAGCAGGGCCCGTTCCGAGGCGCCCGGCAGGGTGGCCCAGAGGTTGCCGGCCTCGTCGGTCTCAACGCGCACCGGCAGGTCGGCCAGTTTCCCGCGGTACCAGTCCCGCGCCGCCGCCCAGGTGTCGGTCCAGGCCACCCGTTGCGCGCCATCGGCGTTGCCCGTCAGGGCCCGCAACTCTTTCAGTTCGGCGATGGTGCGGGCCGGGTTGAGGGTTGAGGTTGTCATGGCCATGCCCTTTGATGGTGCTGCGACGAGACTTCGTCTTGGTGGAGGTGTGGAGGTGTAGAGGTGTGGAGTTGTAGAGCAACGGCAAGGCTGGTCGCACGCTGCTTGTCTGCTCCACCTCCCCGCCTCCACGGATTGGTTACGTGAACGTATGGAGCAACGGTCAGACTGAAACGCCCAGGTCTGAAACGCACCTCACACGCTGAACGGCGCACGATGCACGAAGCGCCCCGTGCCGGCCTCGCCGGTCCAGGCGTCGCCCTCGACGATCACCCGGCCCCGCGAGAGCACCACCCGTGGCGCGCCGGTGACCTCCCAGCCTTCGTAGAGCGTATAGTCGGTGCGCTGGTGCAGGGTGGCGGCGCTGAGGGTGCGTCGGGCCTCCGGGTCCCACACTACAATATCGGCGTCAGCGCCGGGAGTGAGGGTGCCCTTGCGGGGGTAGCAGCCGAAGAGCCTGGCGGGGTTGGTGCAGCACAGTTCCACCCAGCGGTTGAGGGAGATGCGGCCCGCGCGCACGCCGTAGGTGTAGAGGAGCATCATCCGCTCCTCGATGCCCGGGCAGCCGTTAGGGATCTTGGCGAAGCTCTCGCGACCCAGTTCCTTGCCGGCAGGGCGCCCCTCAATGCCCCCCTGGAACCAGAATGGGCAGTGGTCGGTGGAGACCACCTGGAGCGAATTGTCGGCCACCCCCTGCCAGAGGGCCTCCTGGTCGTGAGGCGAGCGGAAAGGCGGCGAGCAGACCCACTTGGCCCCCTCGAAGCCCTCGCGCGCCAGGTCGTCTTTGGTGAAGAAGAAGTACTGGGTGCAGGTCTCAGCGAAGATCTGCCCCGCCCTGCCTCGCGCGCGGGCCAGGCGCACCGCTTCCAGCGCCCCGGCGTTGGTCAGGTGCACCACGTAGAGCGGCGCGCCGGCCACTTCGGCCAGACGCACGGCGCGAGCAGTAGCCTCAGCTTCAAGCTCAGGGGGGCGCGTCAGGGCGTGGTACTTCGGGGCAAGCTGCCCGGCGGCCACTGCCTCGCGAATGAGCACGTCAATCGCGTCGCCATTCTCGGCGTGGACCATGATCAGCAGGCGGTGCCGCGCCGCCTGCTGCATGGCGCGGAAGAGGGTCATATCGTCAACCTGCAGCGCGCCCTTGTAGGCCATGAAGAGCTTCATGCTCGTGGCCCCGTACTCAACGCAGCGGGGCATCTCCTCGAGCACGCTGTCGGGCAGATCGGTGATGGCTACGTGGAAGCCATAGTCAATCACCGCCTTGCCCTCGGCTTTGGCGTGCCACAGGTCGAGCGTTTCGCGCAGGGTGGCGCCGCGAGGCTGGATGGCGAAGTCAATGTGCATGGTGGTGCCGCCAAACGCGGCTGCGCGCTGGCCGGTGAAGAAATCGTCCGACGAGACTGTGCCTCCGAAGGGCATATCCAGGTGCGTATGCACATCAATGCCGCCGGGAATGACGTAGGCGCCGCTGGCGTCAATCACCGTGTTTCCGCTCAAACCCTGGCCCACGGCGACGATCTGCTCGCCTTCGATCAAGACATCGGCAGCGAAGGTGTCGCTGGCCGTGACGATGGTTCCACCTTTGATCAGCGTTGACACGGGTTAGCTCCTTTGATAATTCGATGATGTTCTGGGGGGGGTGAGCCCTCCCAACCCCGGCGCGCAACCCGGAGGGTTGCACTACCGTGCCGACTCGCCCCCTTCCTGACCCTCCCCCAGTGGGGGAGGGAACCATGAGCCTCCCCCCAGCGGGGGGAGGCTGGGAGGGGGGCCCTGCCGTGAGCGGCGTCTCGAAGGTATTGACTCTACGCGCAGAACTCCGGCGTCAGACGCGCGTACTGCTCCAGACATCCCTCCTCATCGCCGGACATGAGATAGATATTAAACTGATTGACGCCAATTGCCGCCAGTTCCTCCAGACGCTGGCGGTGTTCCTCCAGCGGGCCGACGATACAGAACCGGTCCACCACCTCATCGCTCACAAAGGCGGCGTTGGACGAGCCTACCTCGGCGTGCTGGCGGTAGTCGTAGCCCGCGCGGTTCTGGACGTAGGCGGTCAGCGCCGGAGGCAGTTCGGCGGGATCGTAGCGTGACAGCAGATCGACCACGTGGTTGGACACGAGGGCGGGGAACCAGCGCACCCGGTCACGGGCCAGGGCCAGATCGTCGGAAACCCATACGGGCGCCGCGGCCATCACCTTGATTGAAGCAGGATCGCGCCCGGCAGCGCGGGCGCCTTCGTGGACGAAGGTCAGGCACCAGCGGATCAGGTCGGGATCGGCGAACTGCAGGATCACCCCGTCGGCGATGCGGCCGGTGAGGCGCAGGGCCTTCGGGCCATAGGCCGCCACCCAGACCGGCAGTTGATAGGCCGGATTGGCCCACGTCAGGCGCACCGGCGCGCCCTCGTGTTCGACCTCGACGCCGGTCGCCAGAGCCTGGATCTTGCGGGTGGCGATCTCCAGGTGTTCCAGGGTGGCGGGCTTTTTGCCGAGGACGCGGCGGGAACTATCGCCGCGCCCGATGCCAAGATCCATGCGCCCGCCGGAGATCAGGTTGAGGGTCGCCAGAGCGCTGGCAGTCACGGTGACATCGCGCACCGCGGGATTGGTGACACAGGTGCCCAGGCGCATGCGCTCGGTGTTGGCGGCCATGAGCGTGAGCAGCGGATAGGGTTCCTGCCAGAGCACGTGGGAGTCGAAGACCCAGCCGTAGCTAAAGCCGGCCGCCTCGGCCTGGCGGGTCAGGGCCACGCTGCGAGCCGGCGGCATATCCAGTTTCAGGGTGATGGCAAAATCCATAAAGCACCTTTCACGACCTTTTCAGGCGCCCACGGCGTCGCCTGCCGGTGGCGGTATGGGGGAACCCGGTTCCCCCATACCGGGATCTTGGCTACTACTGCACCGGAACCAGGCCAAGGCATTGGCGCAGCCAATGCTTCGGCCCTACTTCGTTGCCATTTCCCAGATTTCGTGAGTATATGCCGACTCATCGGCAGGTTGCTTAATTACCCCGAACTGCAGGGCGGTATCCGCCGCAAATTTGAACAGCGATGGCTCCAGGTAGCCGATCTTCGTGTTCGGATCAATCGGATCGCCCCAGATCAGCTTATTGACCTCGTTCATCTGCCAGGTCTGGGCCTCTCTGGTCATCACGCCGCCGCTATCCTGCTTCAGCACGATGTCAACGCAGCTCTCGGGATTATCGCGGCAGTAAGCCCAACCCTTGAACGAGGCCCGCAGGAAGCGGGCGGCGATGTCCTTGTGCTGCGGATCGGCATTAAGCCAGTCCTCGGTCACGAAGATGCCATCTTCGGGCATAGCGGTGCCTTCAGCGTTGTAATCGAGGATGTTCAATTCTTCGATGGTGTGGCCTGCGCTGAGCACCTGGTACAGCTCGTTGTAGGTCATCGCCGCGGCCGAGTCAACCTCGCGGTTGAGCAGCAGGTTCATATCAAACGGCTGTTGCACCAGGGTCAGATCGGTATCCTTATTAATATTATACTTGCTGAGGGTTGCCAGCAGGTTGTACTCGTTCCCCCCGAACCAGACCGCCACCTTGCGCCCCTTGAGGTCGGCGGGCGAAGTGATGTTGCTGTCCTTCCAGGAGAGCTGGCGCATCCCGGCGCGAGTGAAGACCTGGGCGATGTTGATCAGCGGGACGCCCTGCTCACGAGTGGCGAGCAGGCTGGCCATCCAGTTGATGCCGAACTCGGCCTGGCCGGCGGCGACCACCTGCTCCGGCACAATGTCAGGACCGCCGGGCAGAATGGTCACATCGAGTCCCTCTTCGGCGTAGAAGCCCTGGTCGAGGGCGGCGTAGTAGCCGGCAAACTGGGCCTGTGTCACCCACTTCAACTGTAGCCGCACGGGAACGAGGGCAGCCGGGGCGGTGGTGGGCGCGGCGGGGGCGGCAGTGGGCGCGGTGGCGGGGGCCTGGCCGCAGGCGCTCAGCAAGGCGCCGATCAGCAGCAGGGCGGCGATCCATCCGAAGCGTCTGAACATCTGCACGGTCATCCTCCTTAGTCAACCATCCCGAACACGAACGATCAACCCTTGCCCCGTTGCCGGCGGGCGGCGCTGCCCGGCTGCGATGGAAAAGATTTTCCCGGCAGGGCTTTGCCCTCCCGAACCCTTCTGCGCGGCGGGGGTGTCGGGAGAAAAGAGAACGCCTGGCGTCAGATCCTCCTTCAGCGTTATCGCGTTAGCGACTCCGTTTCCAGGGCATGGCGGCGCGCTCGGCGAGCACCACTGCCAGGTAGAAGGCCAGCCCGAAGAGGCAGGCGACCAGGATGGCCGACCAGGCCTCACGGGTGTGCAGAATGCCGGCCTGGGTTTTGATGTACACCCCCAGAGCGTTCTGCGGGCCGCCGAAGAACTCGGCCACCACGGCGCCGATCATGCTGAGCGTGGCGCAGACCCGCAGCGCGCCAAAGAGGAATGGCAGCGCCGCCGGCGCCCGCAGTTTGGCGAACACCGCCCGCTGCGGCGCGGCGTAGGAGCGCATCAGCATCAGCGCGTCGGCGGCGGGTGAGACCAGGCCGCGGTAGACGCTCACCAGGGTCGGGAAAAAGGTCATCACCGCCACCACGGCGATCTTCGAGAGCGGGCTGACGCTTCCCAGCCAGATGCCCATCAGCGGCGAGAGAGCGATGATGGGGACCGCGCTGGCCGCCACCGCCAGCGGCACCAATCCGTCAGCGACCACGCGCCAGCGCACGCACAGCGCCGCCGCCAGGCAGCCCAGGCTCACCCCGATGGCGCATCCAACCACCGCATTGGTGAATGTGACCAGCCCGATACGCAGCAGGAAAGCCGGGCGGGCCAGGAAGGTTTCCAGGATCTGGCTCGGGGCGGGCAGCAGGTAGATGGGGATCTGGAACAGCCGCACTGCCAGTTCCCATAGCCCGATCACCAGCGCGAAGGTGAGCAGCGGCGGCCACAGGTCGTGCACACTGAAGCCCCTGCGCTCCGCCCGACCCGCCTGAGGCGCTGCGGCGGCTGCCCGTACCGGCGCGCTCATACCTGCACCCGTTCGTTCTCGGTGGCGCGAAGGGCCTCGCGCACCTCGGTCACCAGACTGAAGAATGCGGGCGACTCGCGGGTCTCGAAGACCCGCGGGCGCGGTAGATCAATCGGCACGATGCGCTGAACGCGGCCCGGTCGGGGCGACATAACCACCACCCGGTCGGCCAGAAACACCGCTTCGGGGATGCTGTGGGTGACAAAGATGACCGTGGGGCGGGGATCGGCGCTCGACCAGAGGCCGAGCAGCTCGGTCTGCATGCGCTCGCGGGTGATCTCGTCGAGCGCGCCGAACGGCTCGTCCATCAGGAGAATGGACGGCTCGAAGGAGAGGGCGCGAGCGATCGCCGCCCGCTGTTGCATGCCGCCCGAAAGCTGGTGCGGATAGGCGTCGCCGAAATCGCCCAGGCCGACCATGCGCAGCAGGCTCATAGCGCGTTCCCGGCGCTCCGCCGGGGGGCGCCCCATGATCTCCAGCGGCAGTTCCACGTTCCGGCGCACGGTGCGCCACTCGTAGAGCACGGGCGCCTGGAACACGATGCCGTAGTCGCGATCGAGACGGGCCTGTTCCGGTGTTTTCCCTTTCACCCGCACCGTGCCCGAACTGGGGCGCTCGAGGTCGCCGATCAGGCGCATCAGGGTGCTTTTGCCACAGCCGCTTGGACCGATCAGGGCGATAAATTCGCCAGCGGCAATATTCAGGCTGACATCGAGCAGGGCGGTTACCGGCCCGCCGCCGCTCTGGTAGACTTTGCTGACGCGATCGAATTCGATGATGGGCGCAGTGTTCATCAAAAACCTCGAACCCGTATCGGGGGAAACCTTTGACGCCAACCGAACTATGGAAAAACCAGAGTTCCCCAGGTCTCTGCCTGCCGGGAACAGGCATGGGCGCAACCCGGAGGGTTGCGCGCAACCCGGAGGGTTGCGCCCACGGGCAACTGACAGAGTGGTGCCGTGGCTACGCGCGCCGTTTCACGATCAGGTGCTCGGCCAGCACTACCAGACCATAGAAACTGACCCCCACCAGGCCGGCGACCAGGATCGCCAGGTAGAGGGCCTGTGGTCGCGAGTTGTAGTATTGAGCAGCGTTAAGGATCATCACCCCGATGCCCTCCTGGGCGCCTGAGGGCAACTCGGCCACAATCGCCCCGATCACCGCTGCCGAGGCGGCGATTTTGAGCGCGGTAAACAGGTAGGGCAGCGAAACCGGCAGCCGTAGCTTCCAGAAGTACTGGAACGGCGTGGCGGCGTAGGAGTGCATCAGGTCAAGGCTCTGGGGGGAGGCCGCGCGCAGCCCGCGCAACATGCCGATCGTTACAGGAAAGAACGTCAGATAGGCGGCGACCACCATCTTGGCCAGCCAGGCCGGCGCGCCCATGCGCCCGAAGCCAACAACGACCATAGGCGCAATAGCGAGAATAGGGACGGTCTGCGAGCCGATGACGTAGGGCATCAGGCCCCGTTCCAGTATCGGCAGGCGCATAAACAGCACCGCCAGACCAAAGCCCAGCAAGCCGCCAATGACAAAGCCCCCCAGGGCCACGCGAAAGGTGGCCCAGCCATTAGCCAGCATCTGCACGATCAATAGCGGCCCTGCGCCCCCGCGAGTGGGGGTGAACATCGTCTCGATGATCGAGCCGAGCGACGGCAGACGTTGCTCGGAGAGGCCAAACAGCAGCCGGGCCCCTTCCCAGAGCAGCAGCAGGGTGGCGATCACGCCAATAATCGGCAGGGCGCGCCGAACGAGAGCTTCGGGAGCGCCTTGAGCAGGGTGCGTCAAATCAGGCCTCCATCAGTTGAGGCGCGACGACAACCGTCTGAGTTAACGCTGGAACGGGGGTCGCAGACGGCAGTGTCACACGACCGACGGGATAGGCTACCGGAGAGGCTGCTTTCGTAGCAGCATCACTCCACAACGGGGGTTGTCAGGAACTCTGGGTTATAAAAAGTGTAGCTTGGAGCGATACGTTTGTCAATGCCAGGCTGACAGGTACATCCTCCCTTGCACCGGAGGAGGCTTTATGGTATACTTCTATTGCTTATAAACAAATCTCTTGTTCTTTTTGACAAGAAGTAATTGCTTCAGGTTGGGCGCCCATCTGTACCCGGAGCCACCCGTGGATCTCAAGCTCAACGAGCGCCTTGCCGCAACCAGGAAAGCCGCCAGGGAGGGCTCGCTCAAGGTGGAGCGCATGCTCCTGACCTACTGGGCGATCGCTGCGACGCTCGGCCTTCTGGTTCTTTGGGACTGGATCAGCGCCTGGAATGTGCCCGCTACGTTGCAGCTTCCTGGTCTGCCTCTCTATCTCGTGGTCACCTTCGCGCTCAGCCAGGTGCTCTACATGCTGGTCGCGCGCTACGATGGGCGACCGATCCACTGGGGCGCGACGGTGGTGTTCGCGCTTGGCAACGGCATAGCCGAGGCGCTGGCCTTTGGCGTCGTCTATCGTATCGGAGAGTTGATAGGCGCGGGCCTGGCGGGCCTGTTCGCCCCGTCAATCGCCAGCTTTGCCGGCTTCCTGCTGGGGGTGCTCTTTTTCATCGGGTATGGCGGCCTGATCCACAGCCTCTTCTGGTTGTCAATGCTGCCTCCACACCTCGACGACTCGCCCCGTTCGCGCAAGATCCGCCAGCTCCGCCCATTCGCCGAGGTGGCGCTGGTGATCGGCTGGAGCCTGTGCTTCTGGCTGACACGCGATGTGTGGACGGTGGTCTTCCTCCACGTCCTGGTTGACATCGGGCTGATGCTCAAGGTGCGCCCGCCGATCTTCGGCGCGCGCAGCGCCGGGTAATATCCGTCAGCGCCAGTCTCACGGGAGGGTTGGGGAGAACTCGGTTCTCCCCAACTTTTTTTTCCGTAGCGTCGGAGCGCAACAGAGGCCGCTGGCACACATCCACGATCGGCGCTGCTGCGTAAGAAAAGTGTGTGCAAAATCTTTTAATGACCTTTGCATACACGCAGTACCCGACGGATCGATGCTAAGGAGGTACGCTGTGAACGTTCTGAGCCTGATCTGGCGCTCGCTGGCGGCGTTGACGCTGGCGCTGGCGCTCGTTCCATCCGTATTCGCCCAGAGTGGCACGGCGAAGGTGCGGGTGATTCACGCCTCGCCCGACGCCCCGGCAGTTGACGTGTTTGTCAACGGCAACCGCACGCTGACCAATGTCCCCTTCTTCACCGCCAGTGATTACCTGGATCTCGCCCCTGGCAGGTACCGCCTGCAGATCGCTCCGACCGGCCAGCCCGTCAGCGCGGCGGTGATTGACGCCACGGCGACCTTCCAGGCGGGCAAGGCGTACAGCGTCGCTGCAACCGGCCTGGTCGCTCAGATCAAGCCGACGGTGATCGAAGACGATCTGAGCGCGCCAGCGAGCGGCAACGCCAAGGTGCGCGTGTATCACTTCTCGCCCGACGCGCCCGCGGTTGACGTCAAAGTCGCCAATGGCGCCACGCTGATTTCGAGCCTGGCCTTCCCCGACGCGAGCGCCTACCTCAATGTTCCCGCCGGAACCTACAATTTGCAGGTCACCCCTGCTGGCGGGAGCGCCGTGGTGATTGACCTTGCCAACACCACTCTCGAGGCCGGCAAGATCTACAGCGTTTTCGCCACCAACGTCGTCGCCAGCATTACCCCGCAGGTGGCGGTGACCACTCCCGTCGCCACGCCTGGCACGCTGCCCGCCACCTCTGAGGGTCCAACTGCGCCCCTGGCCCTGCTGGCGGTCGTGGCGGCCGTGTTTCTCGGCGCGGCCGTGCTGCTGCGCCGCCGCGCCGCTCTCTGAAATCGGCGCGCTGGATCGTCTGACCATCGCCGGGAGGGCCAGGCCCTCCCGGCCGTTTTTCCAGGCCGTTCTCACGCCCGCCTGGTCTCCAGCCTGCTAAACTGTTCCCCGGCGCTAGCTGTAATCCCGATGTCTCATGACCCGCCCTGGCGCATCTGATTGCGCCAGACAGACGGCGCGCAGGCCCTGCCGGTAAAGGATTAATCTTGACACATGTTCGACAGCGTGATACTATTTTGTGGATAGATTTTTAACTTTACTGTTACTTGACCGGTGTCGCACCGTTAGTGCACATTCATATACCTGGCGGGCGGAGAGGCTATAGGCGTTGCTCTTTCTTACGACCTGAGCGGCGCGCTATGTGAGCTATAGGGTATCGAAACGGCGGCGCGAAGTGAGCAACCGTGCATCGGACGCGTGTTGAGACAGGTTCGCCGCGTGCGAGCCACTGCCAGCGTGGAGGTGAAAGTCGGTTTATACGCATAGCGGTCAGCGTGGTGCTGGTTGTGGCCCTCGGCGGATGTATGGAGGCCCTTCAAAGCGAGCATCGCCCTGTTCAGGCGCCGCTCGTAGCTTCCGTAGCCTCCCCGCAGCCGTTCGGGGCGCCAGACGTGCCGGCCACTCCAACGACCGCTGGTAGTATGGCGCTCGACCCGGCAACAATCGCCCCCACGCCGACTATGCCAGCAGTTTCGGTGTTGCCCCTGGCGACGTCTGCGGCCGCTGAAGCGCCGCCGCTGCTCATCGCACCGGCGCCCGAACGCTCGAACGAGCAAAGATGGCGCGAGCAGCAACTTGATCGCCAGGTGTTCCCTGCGCCGCGTCTGTATACTACCCGGAATGCAGAGCTATGCTGGTATGACCCGCTTAACCAGCAACACGTCGTGCTGGGGCGTATCGGGGGCGATTTTCTGGTTCAGGCGACGTTTGTGCTCCGCGATAGGGGCTTGCCGGCCCTGGAGGTTCCCTATCGCATCAATGTCAGTTATGGGCTGACCGCCCTCTCGCCAGCGTATATCGAGCGCCTCAAGGCTGCCGGGTACGTTGACTGGGTCGAAACATATGTGCTCGCTTCTCCCGATGTGCATCCCCGCTAAAGCCCTGCTTAATCGGCGAGCGGCAGGTCTGGTTGCGATTCGCCTGAAAGGGTCGCCCGAACGTGAGCAGCAGATACCTTGATCTTGTGCGCGGTCAACGCCGCCGCAGCGGCTGGCAGTTCTCCGCCAAAACGCTGCTGGCCATCCTCGCCTTCATCGCCATGATAGGCTCGGCGGTCTACTGGTGGGGCGTCCAGAGCCAACTGACCAGCAACTGGATCGTCGCCGCGGCTTTTACCGCTATTCTCGTGCTGGCCCCCCCTAGCCTGACATCGTTTCTGATCCCCTGGTCGCCCGGGGGCATGTTGTTGCAGCGCATTAATGCGCGAACGATCGGCTATACGGTCATTATCGGCGCGGCCCTCTATCTCCTGTACTACTCGTTCGAAATCCAGTATTCCTGGTGGGCGGCTCAGGCCGCCGTCGCCGAAACCGGGCTGATCCTGCAACAGGTGATCATCGGCATTATCGGTTTCATTATCATTCCCGCCTTGCTGTGGACGCCCGTGACCAGCGAGGAGTTGTTCGAGCAGGTGCGCCAGGCCCATCTGGTGCGCCGCTATGAATTGCAAACCCAGGCCGATATCGCCATTCTGCGCGCCACGCTGCTTCGCGCGCAGGAAAAGGCCCTTCGCGGCTTCGCCAATCTCACCATCCAGGAACGCGAAGAACTGGCCGGCGTGATGCGCGGTCTGGTAAGGGGCATTGATCAGACGCTCCGTGATATTCGGGATTCGGTCAAAACGGTCAGCGGCGCGACGATCCCCTTCAATTCGTTGGAAGATAATGAGGATATCCGCGGGTATCTGGAGTATATCAGCGAAAGCCTCACCGAAAGCGCCCTCCTGACCAACCAGGCCGAGCCGCATTCGGTTCATTCCTATGATGATGAGCGCTTTGATGATCCCGGCCATGAAGGCCAGCGTCTCCGTCCTGGCCGCTCGTGGTGATCGTCAGCGGCGCGCCTGTTTGATCAAAGCATACGCCAGCCGTCGCCAGGCCAGAGGTCATCGTCATGAACGGCTTCCACTTCAGCGCTGATCGGCGCCTCTCCGAGCGTGACCTGTTCGAACTGTCCGATGCGCTGGCGCTGCATCTCTACGAGACGCTCGGCGCGCGCGTCTACCTGCTCACGCGCGCCGATGTCGCCCAGCTTGTGGAGCCGTTTGTTGATGATCTGCTGCTGGAGGATCAGCAGGATGTCGCCTGGATGGTCTGGCATCTCTTCCAGGAGGGCTGCGAGTGGGAGCTGCGCGGGTAGACGCCGCTGATGAACCTATCCGCGTGGGCGTCTATGGCGGCACATTCGATCCGGTCCACATTGCCCACCTGGCAATTGCCGAAGAGGCGCGCTGGGCCCTCGATCTTCAGCAGGTGCGCTTCGTTCCCGCTGCTCGCCAGCCGCTCAAGGACGTCTCTCCCGGCGCCACCCCCGCCCAGCGCCTGGCGATGCTCAACCTGGCCTGCGCCGATAATCCCGCCTTCGTCCCCGATGACCTCGAACTGCGCCGCCCGCCGCCTTCGTATACGGTCGAGACGCTCGAACACCTGCGCGCGCGGTTTGGTTCCGCCGCTGAACTCTGGTTCATCATCGGCGCCGATGCCGCCCGCGATCTGCCACGCTGGCGCCGTGTGACCGAGCTGGTGACTCTGGCCCGTCTGGCAATCGTTGCACGTCCGGGCCATGCCTTTGATCCCGGCGCCTTCGAGCAGGCAGTGCCGAAAGTCGCCGGGCGCTATGTCCTTCTCGACGGCCCGCGCCTCGACCTCTCCAGCACTGAGATCCGCCGCCGTATCGCGGCCGGTCGGCCGGTGCGCTACCTGCTGCCTGAAGCCGTTCGCCGCTACATCGCCGACCAGGGGCTGTACCGCGAGGACCCCGCCTATGGCTGACCCCGCCGAACGGCTCCTGGCCGATACCGCCACAGCCTGGGGGTTGCCCCTCAATGCCGACCAGCTCCGCCAGTTCGCGCGCTACGCCGACGAATTGCTGGCCTGGAACGCCCGTACCAACCTCACCGCCATCACCGACCGCCCGGCTATCTACGTGCGCCATTTTCTCGACTCCCTGGCGCTGGCCCGCTTCTGGGGCCCGCCTCCCGCAACCCTGGCCGATATCGGCACGGGGGCCGGATTTCCTGGTGTGCCCCTCAAGATCCTGCATCCTCCGCTGGCCCTGACCCTGATCGAGTCGGTGGGCAAAAAGACCGCCTTTCTGACCCACCTGATCACCACGCTGGGACTCACGCAGGTACGGGTCGTTACCGGTCGCGCGGAAGCCCTTGGGCGCGATCCGGGCGAACGTGAACGCTACGATGTGGTCACCGCTCGGGCGGTGGCCGACCTGCGCGTGCTGGCGGAATACGCCATGCCGCTCCTGCGTGTCGGCGGCCTGTTGCTGGCGCCCAAGGGCGCCGATGTAGCCGGAGAAGTCGAAGAGGCGCGGCGCGCCATGGCGCTCCTCGGCGGAACCATCGAACGGGTCGTCCCCATTGAACTGCCGGGCGTCGAACCGCGCACCCTGGTGGTGGCGCGCAAAGTGGCGCCCACCGACCCGCGCTACCCCCGCGCCGTCGGCATACCCGCTCGTCGTCCGTTGTAATCGCCGCTGGTTGGCATGCGGTACGGGAGGCGTGATAGAATGTCCTGGGCGTTCTACGTGATCCCTTCCGCAGCGTCGTCAACGCTTTAGAGGTTGCGGAAGCGAGGCGTCCCTCGCCGGCCCGTCCAGGCTCTGCGGGTGCAGCGCGAAGGTCCACAGCAGGTTTCAACAATGGCATTTGATATGACCTAGTCGCAAGAAGGAGTCGACCATGTCCATCCTGAGCCGCATCAGCGATCTCATTAGCGCCAACGTCAATGCGATGCTCGACAAGGCCGAGGATCCGGAGAAGATGGCCAATGAATACCTGCGCCAGCTCACTAATGAACTGTACGAGGTGCGCACCGGCGTGGCCGCGGCGATGGCCGATGAGACCAAACTGGAGCAGCGCCGCATTGCCGCCCAGGCCGAGGTGACCCAGTGGGAAGCGAAAGCTGAGGCCGCCCTTCGCGCTGGCGACGAAGAACTCGCCAGGGCCGCCCTGGCCCGCAAGGTTCACGCCCAGAAGCTCGCCGAACAGTACCTGGCCCAGGAGAAGGCCCAGGAGGAGCAAGTTAATGCCATGCAAGAGGCGCTGGTGCAGCTCGAAACCCGCATTGCCGAGGTGCGGGCCAAGAAGGAGTTGATCATTGCCAAGAAGAACCGCGCCCAGACCCAGGAGGCCCTGCAGCGCACCGCCCAGAGCGTGGGCCGCATCTCGAGCATTGAGAAGCTCGAGCAGCTCGAGGAGAAGGTGGACGACCGGCTTGCCCGCGCCGAGGCGATGGCCAAACTCGAGCAGGGCTCCCTCGAGGCCCGCTTCCAGAACCTTGAGCAGCAGACCGCGGTCGACTCCGAACTGGCCGAACTCAAGCGCAAGCTGGGCATGTCCTGATCAGTCGCCGGCCCTATGGTCAACACCATAACCATAATAGAGGGTGGGGAACCGCAGTTTCCCCACCCTCTGCTGTTCGTGCCGCTAACGTGCCGGCTCGTAGCACGCGCGGCAGCGGGCCTCGTACAACTCCAGGCCGCCAACGACGATCGTTGGCGCGTCGGCAGGCGCCGGCTTGCCGTTAATCAGCCGTTGCGAACGAGTGGCATAGGCTCCGCAGCGGGCGCAAATCGCATATAGCTTGTCCACCTGCTCGGCGATCGCCATCAGATGCATCATCGCGGGAAACGGCTCGGCCCGGTAATTCTGATCCAGGCCGGCGACAATCACCCGTAAGCCGCGATCGGCTAGTCCCTGGCAGGCGCCAACTATCGCCTCTGGTTCGTCGCTCAGAAAGTGCAGTTCATCAATGGCGATCACCTGTACGTCATCGGCTGCGGCAAGCACCTCGCGGATCGAGCTGACCGCCACGGCCTCCAGACGCGCGCCGGCATGGCTGGCGACGTGCCGCGCGCTGTAACGGGTATCCAGCCGTGGTGTGAAGATGCGGCAGGGCTGGCGGGCAATCATCACCTGGCGCATGCGCCGGATCAGCTCCTCCGTCTTTCCGCTGAACATGCACCCGCATATTACTTCGATCCGGCCACTGCTACTGGGTCGTGTCATTACCGTTCTGTCCTTGCTTGCAGAAGTCCACTGCCGTGTTATACTCCTGGTCGAGCCAGACACAAGCCCCCACGATCTGTGAAACCTTCATTGCGGGCAGGAGACCCTCATGAGCACCAGGCAGATCCGCTGGAGCGCCAGCCCGGAACTGGCCGCGCTGTTGCGG
The DNA here is from genome assembly GCA_025057155.1 of Chloroflexaceae bacterium. Lineage (NCBI taxonomy): Bacteria > Bacillati > Chloroflexota > Chloroflexia > Chloroflexales > Chloroflexaceae > Chloroflexaceae bacterium. The sequence goes on along the minus strand of JANWYD010000012.1, from coordinate 29,997 downwards.
CGCTACTACGATGGTGAGGCTGAACTCTGGGGCGAGGTGCAAACCATCGTTCATCGGGAACTCATGGACCGCGGGTTGGCCGTCGTCCCGCGCCACCTGCGCTTTCGCCGCATCGAGAGCGGTTATGAGGTTATCATCGAGGACGCCGAGGAGTACCTGACGGGCCTCTAGGGCATCCGGTGCGGTCATCCCGCTCGCTGGCGAACCACGGCGTCAAGCCATCAGGGGCAGGGAGCGGGGTGGTCCTCCCCGCTCCCCCCATAACCATGGCGCTGCCTTGCTATGCCCCGCGCTCCTCGTACTGTCGGCGGTAGTACTCCAGATACTCTCCCGACTTGATGGGCCGCCACCAGGCTTCATTCTCGACGAACCAGCGCACGGTCTTCTCCAGCGCCTCGTCAAAGGTGTGTCGCGACCGCCACCCCAGGGCGCGCAGCTTCGAGCAGTCGAGCGCGTAGCGCCGGTCGTGACCGGCGCGATCGGTCACGTGCTTGATCAGGCTGCGCGGCTTGCCCAGCAGGTCAAGGATCTTGTGGGCCATTTCGATATTTGGCGTTTCGACCTCGGTGCCGACGTTATAGACCTCGCCGATCTGCCCGCGGTGCAGGACGACATCAATCGCCTCGCAGTGGTCCAGCACGTACTGGTAGTCGCGCACCTGCAAGCCATCGCCGTAGATGGGCAGCGGGAGGTCGTCAATCGCATTCGTCGTGAAGAGAGGCACCGCCTTCTCGGGGTAGTGATAGGGACCAATGTTGTTCGAGCCGCGCGTCGTTGTTACCGGCAGGCCGTAGGTAATAAAGTAAGCGTAGACCAGATGTTCCGCTCCGGCTTTGCTCGCCGAGTACGGGCTGCGTGGTTCCAGCGGATCGCCCTCGCGCGAGCGCCGCGGGGCGGGGATCGCTCCGTAAACCTCATCGGTGCTGATCTGGTGAAAGCGCTCCAGACCAGCTTCGCGCGCCACCTCGAGCAGTGTCCAGGCGCCATTGACATTCGTAGTTATGACTGCATCCGGGGCCATGATCGAGCGATCCACGTGGGTCTCGGCCGCAAAATTGACGATGGTGTCAATCTTGTGCTCGCGCACCGCTGCGCGCACCGCCTGCATGTCGCAGATGTCCCCCTGAATGAAATGAAACTGCGGGTTGTTCGCAACCCGTTCCAGATTCTCGCGACGTCCCGCATAGGTTAGCTTATCGAAGACCACAATCCGGTAGTCGGGATGGGTCTCAAGCATGTAGTGGACGAAATTCGAACCGATAAAGCCCGCGCCGCCGGTGATGAGTAGATTGCGCATAGTTGCTCCATAGCGAAAGTAAAGCGTCGTTGATCATGAACGGTCGCCGGGAGTAAGATCTCCATCCAAAGGCCGGAGAAGGTTGATATTCTTCGCCCGCGACTCCTCGGCCAGACGGGCCTTGTATTCGAGCAATCGGGCCAGCAAGGCCGGGTCACTCGTGGCGAGGATCTGGACCGCCAGCAGGCCAGCGTTACGCCCGCCGCCGATGGCCACTGTGGCAACCGGCACGCCAGCGGGCATCTGCACGATGGAGAGGAGCGAGTCTAGCCCGTTAAGGGCCTTGCTCGGCACGGGCACGCCGATCACCGGCAGTGGCGAGCAGGCGGCGAGCATGCCCGGCAGGTGCGCTGCACCTCCCGCTCCGGCAATGATCACGCGCAGGCCGCGCTCGTGGGCGCTGCGTCCGTACTCAATCATATCATGCGGGGTGCGATGCGCCGAGACCACTCGCACCTCGCAGGGCACGCCAAACTCCGCGCACACCTCGATAGCGCCCTGCAACGTAGGCAGATCGCTGTCGCTCCCCATCACGATGCCGACTACTGGCGTCATAGCTTGCTCCACGAAGTTGCCTGCCGGATCGCCCTGTCAAAGCTCCACACTCTCGGCGGCGCGGCGCGCCACCGCCTCCGCCTCGGCCAGGGTGGCGCCAAGCGCGGTGATGTGACCCATCTTGCGGCCGATACGATTTTCACGCTTGCCGTACAGGTGCACATGCGCCCCCGGCACCGCCAGCGCCTGGCGCAGCACGTCGCCGCGCACCGGACCGTGGTACCGGCCCAGGAGGTTGACCATCACTGCCGCGGGGGCGCGCATGTCAGTCGGACCGAGGGGCCAGCCTAGCACTGCGCGCAGGTGATTTTCAAACTGCGAGGTGACGCACCCTTCAATGGTATAGTGGCCGGAGTTGTGGGGGCGTGGGGCCATTTCATTGTAGAGCACGCGCCCATCGGGCAGTTCAAACAACTCGACGCCAAAGATGCCGACGCCGTCTACGGCTTGCACTGCGCGCAGGGCCAGTTCCGTGGCCGCCGCCGAAGCTGCAGCGGGCACGGGGGCCGGCGCCCGCACGATGTGGCAGATGTGATTGAGCTGCACCGTCTCGACGACGGGATAGGCGCGCATCTCGCCGTCACGGGCGCGCACCACCATCACGGCCAGTTCGCGGGCAAATGGCACCCAGGACTCCACCAGCAACGGGCTGCCGCCACGGGTCAGGCGTTCCCACGCCGGGGCCACCTCGTCGGCATGGCGCACCGTCGCGTTGCCATAGCCATCATACCCATTGCGGCGCGCCTTCAGCACCATTGGCCAGCCGAAAGCTGCTCCTGCCTCCACCACTTCCTCCGGACTGGACACGGCGCGGAAGGGCGGCAGGGCAAGTCCGGCTGCGGCGATACGCTCTTTCTGAAGCAGCTTGTCCTGCACCACTGCCACAGTCGCCGACGAAGGCCTTACGGCCATCCCCTGCTGTTCAAGGCGAGCAAGAATGGCCGCGTCAACGAACTCGTTCTCCAGGGTTACCAGATCGCTCAGAGCGGCAAAACGCTCGAGGGCCGCAGGGTCGTCCCATGCGCCGACGATCTCGCGCTGGGTCAGCCGCCCGGCAGGACTATCGGCGGCGCGCTCGAAGATCGTCGTTTCCACGCCCAGTGAAATGGCCGCCTGGGTGAGCATCTGGGCAAGCTGGCCCCCGCCAAAGATTCCAATGCGCTTCATAACTATGCAGGAAGGAATGGTATAATCACTGTAGTTGTCACTATGGCGCAACGGTTGAGTGAGACAGCCTGTGCGCCGGAGAGTATAGCCTTGCCAGCGGGCAGGCAGGAAAAGCGGGTCCCGCCACTTCCAGCCGTCTTTATGCGCGTTAGCGACGTGGGCTGCTCAGAGCGGCCTGATCAGAAGGGTTCGGTATGGCCAGTTCCTCGCGCGGCGCCCGTCGCCGTCAACCCGTTCGCAGCCTCCAGCGCCGTCCTGCAGTAACGCGCGCCATCGAGCCGCCGGATTATTCGCGCGACTATGCCTATGTGCAACAGGATCTGATCCGTATCGCGATTATTGGCGGCATCCTCCTGGCGCTCATGGTCGGCGCCTCGTTCGTCCTTTGAAGCGTGCATCCATCACTGCGACCCGGAGATCACGAAGACCGGGCGAGGGGAGAGAACTTCGCCTTTCGGCAAGCACGAAGGGGGCGACCGGCGACGGCGCCCCCTTCTGATCACCACGGTCGGCGAACTACGCGTCTTCCCCGTACAGTTCTTTAAGCAGGCTCGGCTTCTTCGGCTGCTGGTTGCGGGCCTCGCGGCGCTTCTCCCTGTCGGCCTGATGCGCCTGGGCGGTGCTCAACCGCCGCATGAAGCGATCAACCTGCCCGGCGGTGTCCACGATCCGTTGTTCGCCCGTGTAAAACGGGTGGCAATTGGAGCAGATCTCGACCCGCAGATTGCGGCGCGTCGAACCAATGGCCCAGCGCGTGCCGCACGTCGTGCAGACGATCCCGTCCATATGGTACTGGGGGTGAATACCCTTTTTCACCTGCGTGCTCCTCGTGTGAAGCCGCGAGCGTGCGCGGACTGACAAATACGCTGCGTACCGAGCCTGATGTGCGCGCAAACCTCCGGGTTGACTGCAGATTTGAGGGGAAGCGTAGTCCTCCCGCCGGGCAACCCGATAACCGGATTATCCGAACAGGCTCTCAGTTGCCGGCAGCGCCCTCGACCGAAGGCTCAAGGGGAATGACGCTGACCATCTTCTGGGTCCGCGAGTACGGTTGGAACTTGACTGTACCCTCCACCAGGGCGTAGATAGTGTAGTCGCGGCCCAGGCCGACATTCATGCCCGGACGGATCTTTGTGCCGCACTGACGGACGATAATATTACCAGGCACGACGCGCTGGCCGCCGTACACCTTGACCCCGCGCATCTTCGGGTTGCTGTCGCGACCATTGCGTGAACTGCCAACACCCTTTTTATGTGCCATTGTCGCTATCTCCTCTCACGGCGCACGCTCGGCGCGCCAATGCCACATTTTGTTTCACACCGGACCGCATCCGGTTTCGCCCGGCCCCGGCAAAGCATTTTCGCAGGGAGTGCAGATTGCTCGCCCTCTCCCCATAGCGAGAACTAACATCAGGCAAGGATCTCCGTGATCTTGACCTGGGTGTAGCGCTGGCGATGCCCGGTCCGGCGGCGATAGCGCTTCTTATTGCGATAGCGGAACACCACGATCTTCTCGCCCTTCATTTCGCCGAGCACCTCGGCGCGCACCCTGGCCCCGGCCAGGGTAGGCGAACCGACCTGTACGTTATCCCCATCGCCAATCAGCAGGACCTCGCCAATTTCAATCTGGCTGCCAGGCGCGGCCTGTTCGATCAGATCGAGCAGCAGGACCTGACCCTGCTCGACGCGGTACTGCATCCCGCGGTCACGGATAATCGCATACACGAACGTGCTCCTTATGCTCCACACCCCCGCTCTCGCAGGAGGAGCCGGGAGGACGCAGCTCTCCCGGAAAAATCATGTTGCAGCACCTCAGGGAGCGTGTGGCGGGCATTGGCCCTCCTGCATACCCTCCCCGACCATACCAAAGACAACAAGAAAACAGAGCGGCTGAACCGCCCTTAACTCTGGTGATTATAGCAGAGCGAGGGGGCAGTGTCAAACTAGGCGGCTGGCCCCTGGGCGATGCGCAACACCTCTTCACAGGCGCGCAGGGTGGCGATGCGCGCCCAGCCGAGGGAGGCATTTGGCCCGATGGCCACGAGCAGCAGCAGGTCGTCCATCGTGGCCATAATGATGCTCTGGTCGTGACCCTCCTGGATCACCAGGTAGCCCGGCTGTTGCTGCCCCAGGTTGCGCCCTATCTCTGCCAGGGCCATGGTATTGCCCGCTGCCAGAGCGGCAATGACCGTGACATTGATATCGCGCCGGCGGCTCCAGTGCGTGAGGACGATGCCGCTGATATCGGCCAGCACGGCGCAGTGGACGTCAGGTTCGAGGGCCAGTTCCTTGAGCGCCTGGCGCATGGCCTCGATCTGCCCTTCGGTGTAGGTGCGACTGCCTCGCCCCGCGGGGCCGGATGTCAGCCGAACAGCCACAGGGGCGCCTTGCAGCGGCATCGTCTGCCGGCGGGCCCTGGCTGCCGCCAGGCGCTGCCCCAGCGGTCCCGTCTGCGGCGACAGGGGGGTGGTCTGGGCTGGCGCTGGCGCGGAAGGAGGTGGCGGTTCGCTACGCTGTGAGGGGCGCGGCAGCAGTTTGATCGGGTCGAGCAGCAGATCAACGGCCAGGCGTAACCGTTCAGGCGAAGCCGGCTTCTCCAGCAGACAGTCGATCTTCAATTCAGCGGCCCGTTCAGGGGTCAGATCTTCGGGGCCAACTGTAAAGACGATCACCGCCGTCTTCGGGTCCAGTTCGCGCACCCGCTGCACCAGTTCCAGGCCGCTCATACCCGGCATGCGAATGTCGGTAAAGAGCAGATCAACCGGTTGGCGCGCGATCTGCAGCAACGCCGCCTCCGCCGAGGGAACAGCGTGAACGATATACGGTGAGTCGTGGCTCAGGGCCAGGCTGACAACGCGCCGAACGTTCGGGTCGTCATCTACGACCAGAATGCGTTTCTCCATGATCAGCTCCCTGTTGCGGGATGTCGGTTACGCCTGCCGCCGCTGATCACTGGCGGTTGCTGTAGTATACCCTATTCCTGGTACGAAGGGAGGTCTGCGCCCTGATTATCTCCGAGCCTGGTGCGGCGTCCGCATTCAGCGGCGGGAAGTGGGGGGCGCAGCCGCCCGACCACAGGCGGGGTTTCGTTGGTTCTGGCGGCGTAGCCGCCAGAACCAACGACAACCGCGGACTTCCGGGTTTACTTATTGTTATCCGCAGGGGAAGGGAAGGAGCTGGCAGGACGAAACTCGCGCCCCTGCCCCGCCAGCCCGATGTTATGGGCGCAACTGGATATGCAATTCCTTGAGTTGCCGTTCGTCTACGGGCGAAGGGGCGTTGGTCATCAGATCGACGGCCTGCTGGGTCTTGGGGAAAGCCATGACCTCGCGAATGGTGCTTTCATCGGCCAGGATCATGACGATGCGATCAACGCCGGGAGCGATGCCGCCGTGGGGCGGGGCGCCGTACTCAAAGGCTTCGAGCATGTGCCCGAACTGGGCCATGGCCGCCTCACGGCTGATGCCGAGCAGGTCAAAGACCTTCTGTTGCACCTCGCGGCGATGAATACGGATCGAGCCGCCGCCGACCTCATAGCCGTTGAGCACCAGATCGTAGGCTTTGGCGCGCACCTTGCCGGGATCACTGTCGAGCAACGGCAGGTCCTCGTCGCGGGGCGAGGTGAAGGGGTGGTGGACGGCGTCCCAGCGTTCTTCTTCGGGATTCCACTCGAACATGGGGAAATCAACGATCCAGGCGAAGCTGAGAATGTTGGGATCAATCAGCCCGAGGCGCGCGGCCAGTTCACGGCGCAACCGGTCAAGGGCCGCGGCCACGACGGAGGGCGTATCAGCCACGATCAAGAGCAAATCGCCAGGGCGAGCGCCCATACGCTCGATGATCGCTTCAAGCTCGCCTGGCGCCAGGTTCTTTGCGAACGACGAGCGCACCTCGCCGCCGTCGGCGGGCAGGGCCGCCCAGGCCAGGCCGCGCGCGCCGCCCACACGGGCCAGTTCAGCCAGTTCGTCAATCTGCTTGCGCGAGAAGCCTGCGCACCCTGGCGCTCGCAGGCCCTTGACCTGCCCGCCGCGCTCGAGGGCGCCCTGGAACATCTGGAAGGGCGTGTTGGCAAGCACATCACCCAGGTTGACCAGCTCGAGGTCATAGCGCAAATCGGGCTTGTCGGAGCCGTAGCGTTCCATCGCCTCAGCATACGTCAGGCGCCGAAACGGCGTGGGGAGGGCCTTGTGCGGGGTGATCGTCTGGCACAGGGCGATGAACAGCCGCTCAATCAGGTTGAGCACGTCCTCCTGCTCCACGAAACTCATTTCGAGATCGAGCTGGGTAAACTCGGGTTGCCGGTCGGCGCGCTGATCTTCATCGCGGAAACAGCGGGCGATCTGGAAGTACTTGTCAAAGCCTGCCACCATCAGCAACTGCTTGAGTTGCTGCGGACTCTGCGGCAGGGCGTAGAACTTGCCCGGATGCAGGCGCGAGGGCACCAGGTAGTCGCGCGCGCCCTCGGGAGTTGATTTGATGAGAATGGGCGTCTCGATCTCAAGAAAGCCCTCGCGATCAAGAAAATCGCGCATAAACTTGACGACCCGATGGCGCAGGATAAGGTTCCGCTGCATGCGTTCGCGCCGCAGATCGAGGTAGCGATACTTGAGGCGCAGCGCCTCGTCCTCGCCGCCCTCTTTGGCGATGTAGATCGGCGGCGTGCGGGACGGGTTGAGCACCCTGGCCTCAAGCGCCTCAAGCTCAATCGTCCCGGTGGGCAGTTCGGGGTTGATGGCTTCAGAGGGCCGTGGGCGTACCACCCCTCGCACCTGCAACACATACTCGGAACGCGCCTCATCGGCGACCCGGTGGGCCGCGGCAACGGCGCTGTCAAAGACGACCTGGGTAATGCCGTAGCGGTCGCGCAGGTCAATAAAGATCAGTTCGCCATGGTCGCGGCGGCGGTGCACCCATCCCGCCAGGGTGACCGTGGCGCCAATGTGCTCCTGCCGCAGCTCGCCGCAGGTGTGCGAGCGGAACATACGCTCTCCTGACAGTCTGAAAAAACCTTAATCCACTTCGAGATAGTTCTGGGCGTACGCAACCTTTGCAGGCCCGAGCAGCTCGAGGATGCGCAATCCCTGGCATTATAACACGGCGCAGCCCTGACGCCGTTCTTACGCTATAATCAGCGTAACACTAGTGCGAAGTCCGCCCCGGGGAGGAGATCGGGCCGGCGTAGCCGCCAGAACCAGCGAAAAACCTGGGGTCCGGGGCAGACCCGGCGACCTTGCACGTCTTGGATAATCAGCGTAAGCGCCGCGCGGCGGCTCGGAGGTGTTTCGGGTTTGAGAGAGCGGTTGCACGGGTACGGTCCCGCTTGCAGGGTTCCGCCCCTCCCCCGGCCTCCGCCTGATCCCGCCCCAGGCGGAGGAGGGTCAGGGAGGGCAAGCGGAACGCGACCGTAATGCAGGTGTTGGTCTGCTGAAGCCATGTCTTAGCGGTTGTAACTGGACGGTGCATCATGGCGACAACAGCAGCGCCGGCCGGCGTGAGGCGCTCGGTGCGTATTCTCGGGGTGCGCATTGACGATGTCACCGAAGATGAAGCGGTGCTCTTCGCCGACGCGCTGATCCGCGCCGGCGGGCGGCATCAGGTCGTCACCGTGAACCCGGAGTTCGTCATCGAGGCGCAGCGCAATCCGGTCTTTGCCGCGGCGCTGGAGGATGCCGACCTGGCCACGCCCGACGGGGTGGGGTTGTTGCTGGCGGCACGCTACCTGGGTGCGCCGCTGCGAGGCCGCGTCACGGGGGTGGAGCTGACGCACCGCCTCGCCGCCCTGAGCGCGCAACGCGGCTACCGGCTTTTTCTGCTCGGGGCGGCCCCCGGCGTGGCGCAGGCTGCAGCGCTGGCCCTCCAGCGCCGCTATCCGGGGCTGATCATCGCGGGAACCTTCGACGGCTCGCCTGATCCGCGTCACGAGCCGTTCCTGCGCCAATTGATCGTCGCGGCGCAACCCCATATTCTGCTGGTGGCCTACGGGCATCCGCGCCAGGACATCTGGATCGCCCGCAACCAGCCCTATCTGAACGTTCCGCTGGCGATTGGCGTGGGCGGCGTGTTCGATTATTTGTCCGGGCGCGTGCCGCGCGCCCCGGCGTGGATGCGCCGCGCGGGGCTGGAGTGGTTCTATCGTCTTCTGCAACAGCCTCAGCGCTGGCCGCGCATTGTTGATGCCGTGCCCCGCTTTGCCTGGGCCGTGGTGACGCGGGGGCGCCGAGGATAAACTTGCCTGCGCGCCCGATGACTCCTGACCCTCCGTGAGGGTCCTATGCATTACCCGCGTGTCGCATCAGGTTGTAAGGGCAGCCGCGGCTGGCGACTGATGACGAAGAAGCATATGAACGGGCATTCTCCCGGCAGCCCGGCGGCCGAAGCCGCGGGCTGCCGATGGGAAGCCCGCCTGCGCGGGCTATACCGGGTTTATTTCTTAACCATAGGTCGCGCATGGGGGGCGGAGGGCCGGTCATCTTGCTGTGTAGTCGCCGTTATTCATCGGTGCGAATAGCCGGCTTCAGCCTGGGCAGGCGCGGTTTCAATCGCCAGATGAGCATCGTGGGGAATGGAAAGGGGTGGGTCTGGGAGGGCTACGCCCTTCCAGAACGTCATCTGATAACCTGGTTATCTGGATAGGTTCGTAGTCTCTGCTAAGGAGCAGTTCTATGTCCCAGACGACTGCCGAGAAGATCGAAGAGTTGCGCCGCCGCCGCCAGCAGGTGCTGACCGGCGATCCCCAGGCCATTCAGAAGCAACACGAACGCGGCAAGCTCACTGCGCGGGAGCGGATTGACCGGTTGCTCGACCCCGGATCGTTTGTCGAACTGGATGCCTTCGCCGTCCATCGCACGTCCGCCTTTGGCATGGAACGGCGCAAACCCCTCGGCGACGGCGTGATTACCGGTCACGGCACCATTGATGGGCGTCCGGTCTGCCTGTTCTCCCAGGATTTCACCATCTTTGGCGGCAGTCTGGGCGAGGTCTTTGCCGAGAAGATCTGCAAAGTGATGGATCTGGCCCTTCGGATGGGCGTGCCCTGCATCGGCATCAACGACTCGGGCGGCGCGCGCATTCAGGAAGGGGTCGTCAGTCTTGGCGGCTATGCCGAGATCTTCTACCGTAACGTGATCAGCAGCGGCGTAATCCCGCAACTCTCGATTATTGCCGGCCCCTGCGCTGGCGGAGCCGTGTACTCTCCGGCCATGACCGATTTTATCCTCATGGTTAAGGGTTCCAGCCAGATGTTCATTACCGGCCCGGACGTGATCAAAACGGTTACCGGAGAAGAAGTGGGGTTTGAAGAACTGGGCGGAGCGATGACCCACAACACCCGCAGCGGCGTCGCTCACTTCGCCGCCGATAGCGAGGACGAATGCTTCGACCAGTTGCGCACCCTGCTCTCGTTCATTCCGTCGAATAACATGGACGACCCGCCCTCCATCCCCCCCACCGATGATCCCGAACGCGCCGAGGAGGATCTGCAGACCCTGATCCCCGATAACCCGCGCAAGGCTTACGATATGGTTCAGGTCATCGAGGCGGTAGTGGATCACGGCGAGTTCTTCGAGGTGCAGCCCTTCTGGGCGCGCAACATTGTCATCGGCTTCGCCCGGCTCGATGGCCATGCCGTCGGCGTGGTCGCCAACCAGCCGATGCATCTCGCCGGCACGCTGGATATTGACAGTTCGGTCAAGGGGGCGCGTTTTGTGCGCTTCTGCGACGCCTTCAACATCCCCCTGGTGACCTTCGTGGACGTGCCGGGCTTCCTGCCGGGCACGCAGCAGGAGTACGGCGGCATCATTCGTCACGGGGCCAAGCTGCTCTACGCCTACTGCGAGGCCACCGTGCCCAAGCTCACCGTGATTACCCGCAAGGCCTACGGCGGGGCCTACGATGTGATGGCCTCCAAACATATCCGCGCCGATTTTAACTTCGCCTGGCCTACTGCCGAGATTGCCGTGATGGGTGTGGACGCCGCCGTGCGCATCATCTTCCGCAAAGAGCTTGCCGAGGCCGCCGACCCGCAGCAGCGCCTGGCTGAACTGGTCGAGGATTACCAGAACCGCTTTGCCAATCCCTATGTCGCCGCCGAGCGTGGCTATATTGACGCCGTGATCGAACCCAGGGAGACGCGCTCGGCCCTGATCCGCGCCCTCCGCATCGCTCGCACCAAGCGCCAGAGCATGCCTGCGCGCAAACACGGGAACATTCCGCTGTAACCTGGAGAAGCGGGAGGGGCCGGCGCTTGCAGACTTCTTCCTCCATCGTCGTTCAATCTCAGGGCTGATGGAACGTCTCCGGGACTTGCCTCGGAGACGTTCCATCAACGCAACATTTCGAACGTCCGTCCTATTGCGTCGCCTTCGTTCCCTGTGCTATGATTCCCAACAGATCGCGTGTATCTTACACGCTATTTGTTGTTCGTCTGCCCGCCTTTCGGTGCGGGATGGTCCTCGGCTCTCACCGGTATTGCAGCAACACTGGCCTCGTGCCAGAACCAGGAGACTTGCCAGGGCCACAGGCCCGCACAGCCCCCTTACATCTGCGCCCCGGCAGTTGGCCATCTGAGCTGCTATTCAGCAGTAGAACTTAGACGCATGAGTGGCGAAACTCCTCTGCGCGAGCCAGTCGAACGAGTGATCGAACTGCGACTGCCGAGTAAGCTCGGTTACGAGCGTGTCGCAATGGATACCGCCTCCTCGCTGGCCCGCCGGATGGGGTTTCAGCCTGATCGCGTCGAGTCCCTGAAAACCGCGGTCAGCGAGGCAGTAACGAATGCCATTGAGCATGGCAACGAATACGATGCGGCCACGAAGGTCGTCGTTCTGCTCACTGCGCGCGCCGAGGAGCTGATTGTTGATGTGTCCGACCAGGGGCGTAAGCCCTTCGACCAGAGTCGGGCCATCCGCCGCCCGATTATTGAAGAGGTCCTGGAACAAAACGATAAGGGCGGCTGGGGTATATGGCTGATCCGCGAACTGATGGACGAAGTCGAGTTTTCTACCGCGCCAAGCGGGGGCAACCAGATACGTATGGTGATCCATCTCGAGCAATGAGCGCTTCTGCCTGCTCTTACGCCAGTCTTGAACTTTCTCTGCCCAGCGAGCTTGGCTATGAAGTGATCGCTCGCGATGCGGTTGCTGCATTTGCCCGTCGTCTCGGCCTCCCCTCTGACCGTATTGAGGATCTCAAGACGGTCCTGTGCGAGGCCTGCATCAATGCGATGGAGCACGGCAACTCGCTCGATCCGGGCCTGCGCGTGGAGATTTTTTGCCGGGTCGAGGATGAGCGTCTGGTGGTTGAAGTGCTTGACCAGGGAGTGCGCCAGTATACCGCTGGCGCTACGCCGCTCAGCATCGGCGAGAAGGTGGCCGGCCGGGGGTCGTTGCGCGGTATGGGTCTGATCCTCATCAGCCAGTTGTGTGACGAGGCCGGTTTTGTGCCATGGTCCGGGCCGGGTAACCGGTTTCGTTTCGCGTTTCATCGCCAGGCAGGGCACAGCCTGCCCGGCTGATGCGCGACGCGGAGCGGAGCGCTGCGCAGTCCGTGAAGGGAGCGATGCGTAGCCCCGGCCGTTGATGTCGGACAAGTGGACGCCACTGAGTTGCTGGCGGCCAGGGGAGGGAGGACAGGCGTTATGATGCTTGAAGATGAGTTGACGGTCAGCACCCGTGAGCGCGATGGGGTGGCCATTATTGATCTCTCCGGTGATGTCACTACCTTTGCCGAGGAGAAGATCAATAACGCCTATCGCGAGGTGACGAGCAAGGGCGCGCGCAACGTGCTGTTGAACTTTCGCCAGAATGATTACATTAATAGCGCCGGGATCGCTATTTTGATCGGGATTGTAACCGAGGTCACCCGGAACGATCAGAAACTCGCCGTCAGCGGTCTCTCACAGCATTTCCAGAAAATCTTCCGCATGGTCGGGCTGGCCCAGTACGCCGAGATTTATCAGGATGAGCAGGAGGCCCTGGCGGCGTTTAAAGCCCGGTCATGAGGATTTTGGATTTTGGATTTTGGATTTATAGCGGTTGATGTGTAGTGACAAGGATTGGTATAACTTGCTCTTCCGTCGGGACCGATGTGAATGGAAGGAAATCGGGTGTGCTTGTTCAGGTTTACCGCGGAGCATGCAGAGGATGAACGTTACCAAACCTTCCGCGCTTCTCCGCGCCCTCTGCGGTGACCGGTTAAACCCGTGAGGGTCTGAGTTCACCCCAGCGCGTCGCGCAACTCTTCGGGCGTAACCACGGCGTTGCCGAATCGCCGCACGACGAGCGCTGCGGCGGCATTGGCCAGTTGCGCCGCCGGAAGCGCCGCAATGCCGGCGGCCAGCGCCAGGGTCGCTACGGCCACAAACGTATCGCCCGCCCCGGTCGTGTCGTACACTTCGCTGATCTGCAGCGCCGGCACGCGAGTGTAAGCCACTTCATCACCTTCCAGCGATAAACCCTCAGGTCCGCGGGTCACCATGATCAGCCGCGCGTTCAACTCGGCGCGCAGCCGGCCAACCCCGCGCTGGAAGTCGGCTTCGCTGCGCAGCGGTTGGTTCAGAGCCGCCTCGGCTTCGCGGTTGTTACAGCGAAACAGGTCGGCCCCGGCGTAGTAGTGCGAGTTGCCCTGGGCATCCACGCAGAAGAGCGCCCCATGCGCCTGGCAGAGCGTCCGGACCGCTCGCACCACCCGCGGCGTCAACAACCCCAGTTGGTAGTCAGAGCACAGCACCGCCGCGTGCCCGGGCACAAGGGCGTGGAGCATCTCCACCACTCGCGCCTCGTCCTCCGGCCCCAGCGGAGCGCGTTCCAGCCGATCAAGGCGCGCCACCTGCTGCGGCAGGCGCGGCGCCTCATCGGCCAGGATGCGCGTCTTGCGCGTCGTGGGCCGTTCGGGAACGACGATCAGCCCGGCGGCGTCAATGCCCGCTGCTTCGCAGAGCGCGCGCACCTGCTCGCCCTCGCTGTCCGCGCCGACGATCCCCACCTGGGTGGCGAAACCGCCCAGGGCCACGATGTTGCGGGCCGGATTGGCCGCCCCGCCCAGGATCACCTCGCGCCGCAGGAACTCCAGCACCGGAATCGGCGCCTCCCGCGAGAGCCGCGTGGCCCGTCCGTACAGGTACTCGTCGAGGGTCAGATCGCCGATAACCAGCACGCGCCGCCCCGCCAGGCGCGGGACCAGCGCGGCCAGAGAGAGGGCGGTGGGAGGGCGCGGTTCTCTCCGCGAAAGACTGTCCATTACAACCAGGTTGTCACATGACCGGTCCAGGCGCACGTGATGAGCAGGCCCTCGCCCTGTAAGACCGAAGCATTAGCGCAGCCAGCGCTATGGCCCTCCTTCACCCCAGGCTGGCGCGGAAGCGCCGCATGCCCTCAACGATTTCCTCCTCGCTGGTAGCGTAGGAGAGCCGCAGAAAGCCCGGCGCGCCGAACGACTCGCCGCTCACGCAGGCGATGTGGGCGTGGTCGAGCAGGTAATTGTTGAAGGCGTCGCTACTGTCGCACACGATGCCGTTCGTGAGCGGCCGCCCCAGGAGAGCGCTGACATTGGGGAAGACGTAGAAGGCCCCATCGGGCACATTGCAGGTGACGCCGGGGATCTCGGCGAGCAGTTCCAGAATCAAATCGCGGCGCCGGCGGAACGCGGCGACCATCTCGCGCACCGTCTCGTCAAGCTCGGGGTTGGGCGTGTAGGCCGCCAGGGCCGCGTACTGCGAGATCGAGGCGGTATGGGTGCTGGAATGGCTCTGAATATCCTTGATCGCCGTAATGATCGCCTGCGGCCCGGCCACATAGCCGACGCGCCAGCCGGTCATCGCGTAGGCCTTGGAGGCGCCATTTACCACCAGGGTGCGGTCGGCCAGGTCGGGGGCCACCCGCAGGAGCCTGGCGTAGGGCACGTAGCTGATGGCGTCGTAGATCTCGTCGGTGATCACCAGCGCCTCGCTGTCCCGGATCACCTCGGCGAGGGCCTGGAGTTCTTCGGCGCTGTACACCGCTCCGGTGGGGTTCGAGGGCGAGTTGAGGACGATCAGCCGCGTGCGGGGGGTGAGCGCCGCCCGCAACTGCTCGGGGGTGAGCTTGAAGCCGGTAGCCTCGGTCGCCATGGGCGTGACGGGAACCGCGCCCGCCAGTTTGGCCTGCTCAACGTAGCTAACCCAGTACGGGGCGGGGATGATCGCCTCATCGCCGTCGTCGCAGAGGGCCTGGAAGGCCAGGTAGAGCGCCTCCTTGGCTCCGGTCGTCACCGTCACCTGGTTGACGCCGTAAGTCAGCCCCTGGTCCTCGCTGACGCGGGCGGCCACGGCTTTACGCAACTCGGCGATGCCGCCGGCCGGGGTGTAGTGGGTGTAGTTCTTGTGGATCGCCTCAATCGCGGCGGCCTTGATCGGCTCGGGAGTGTTGAAGTCGGGTTCGCCGACGCTGAACGAGATCACCTTGACGCCTTCGGCGCGCAACTGCTGCACGCGGGCGTTCATCGCGGTGGTGGCCGACGGTTCGAGCTGGGCCAGGCGCCGGGCCAGGCGGTACTGCGGTTGGGAGGACATGCCGGAGTCTCCTCTTGCTTCTCAGGTTTGAGGTCCTCACCCTCCCCCTTCCCCCTCCCGCTCCACCAACGGTGGAGCAGGAGAGGGGCGCCGAGCGCAGCGAGGCGGGGGAGGGTGAGGAGCGGCGCCTGGCTGCCGTCTGCAGGAGTATGGGGAAACCTGGTTTCCCCATATCTCCGATGGGCCTTACCATGTGGCGGACGGTTCGGCGCGCCGCCAGCCAACCGTATCGGCGCCGCCGGGGGCGGGGATGCGCGTCGGCAGAGGGGGATCGCCGGGAGGGGTCTCCCGCTGCTCCTGGCGCTCCGCCATGAGTTGCTGCAGGTAGGCTTCGAGCTGGCGGCGGGTCAACGCGCCGATATGGCGCGCCACCAGTCGTCCCTCGGCATCGAGAAAGAAGGTGGTGGGAATGCTCTGAATGGCGTAGCGCTGTCCGGCGCGACCGCCGGGATCGTACCAGACCGGGAGGGTCATATTGATCTGCTCCATAAACGGGCGCACAGTGGTGGGCAGTTCATCGGTGACGGCGAGGAAGGCCACCCCCTTCTGGCCATACGCGGCGTGCGCGGCCTGCAACACGGGGATCTCCTCGCGGCACGGCGCGCACCAAGTGGCCCAGAAGTTGATCACTGCGGGATTGCCCCGCAGATCGGCCACACTGACCCGCTCGCCGCGCCCGGTGGTGAACTCGGCGTGGGGCAGCGGCTGGCCAATGGCGACCCCGCGGCTCGTATTGCCGGACCCCGCGCTACAACCCGTCACAAGCAGTGCGGTCATCAGCGTGATCAATGCAACACTGGAGATCGGGCGCATACGTTCCTCACAGGAGGAGCTGGGAGGGCGAAGCCCTCGCACGAAATATCATGCTCGTTTTGCAGATAACCCGAACCCCACAGGTGTGCCGGACCGGCGAGGTCGGGGGGCGGAAACCCTCCGGCTCACGGCGCGCCGGGAAGACCGGGTTGTCCGGTAGGTGAGAGATTTTTCGGCCCAACGGGGGGCCGCGAGGTTTTTCGCCCCAACCAGTACGAGATTATACCATTCGTCGCGCCCGGGCGCGACGGCATGGCGGTCGCTGCCGGGCGCGACTCTGCCCCGACCCTTCCCTCGAGCAGGGGTGTGGGGAAACCCGGTTTCCCACGCTTCTCAGGTGAAGGGTTTTCCGGTGCCTGCTCGCCTCGCATGCGCCATCCGGGGCAATGGGACGTCCAACTCCCCCCTCTCTCGCGCGCGGGAGAGGGGGGCGGGGGGTGAGGATCGCAAGCGCATTGGAATGCCGAAAACCCCTTCTCGCTCGAAAAACCCTGCACCTGAGAACCCCCTCTCCCGCCTGGCGGGAAAGGGAGGAGAAGACCAGAGCACTGATGCCCGAACATGTTTCCTGACACTGGGCCAGGCTCTGGAACTTGAAGTGGGTTGGGTATAGTGTTGCTAAGCGAAAGTATAGCACCGCAGCCATACCATCGGCGACAAGGGGAAGTGAAAATCCGATTACCTGACACATAGCTGTTTCGCATATGCCAACAAGTCAAGTGTACTGGAAATCACCGCCGAGAACGCAGAGAATGCCGAGGACAGGCGGCAAGTCAAACCCCTCCCCCCTCCACGCTAAAAATCATAGCATCCGCACCAGCCCCATCAAACCCAAAATCCAAAATCTAAAATCCAAAATCTAAAATCCAAAATTCCCAATCCCCTGCCTCCCCCGCGCATACTCGCGCACGGCGTCGTAGATCGCCCGCGGTGTGCCATCGGGGGCCACAAAGTTCCAGGCGTCCGGGTAGGAGCGGGTGGCGTAGGGGGCGGAGAACTGCCAGAGGGCCACGGCTTCGAGCCAGGGGTAGCTGCGCGCCTGCTCGTAAGTGGCGATCGTCCAGCGGATGCGGTCAGCGGGGCGCACGGCGGCCTGCCAGCGCGGATGGTCGTTGTAGCCCCCCTCGGTGACGATGATCGGCTTCGCCGCGTCGCCAAAGCGGTCCATCAGCGCGCGCACCAGTTCGATGCGGCGAAAGTTGACCTTCTCGGGGGCCGGCGGCGCGTCGGGTGGTTCCTGGCCGCCGTAGGCGTGGACGGCCCACATATCGAAGAAGGGGCCGGCCTCGGCGTCGTAGAGCGAGGCCAGGTACTGCATATCGTCCATGCGTGTCTGCCCGCCATCGAGGGCGCCGCCCGGCGAGAGGGCGCCGGCGATCACGATCGCGTCGGGCACGACCGCCTTGACCGCCGGGTAGACCGCCTTGAGCAGCGCGGCGTAGGCCCCCGGGTCGGGCGGGCGCTCGCCCCACTCGAAGCGCAGGTTCGGCTCGTTCCAGATGATCAAGTGGCGCACGCCAAGCGGGCGGTAGCGTTCGGCGAAGGCGGCCGCATAGGCGGCGTAGTCGGCGTAGTGCTCGGGGTCCAGGTAACGGTCGGTGGTGCGCGGGGGGCGCGCCCAGGCAGGGACCAGGTCGAGGCGGGCCACGACGGTCAGCCCCTGCCGCCGGGCGTGGGCGATGACCATGTCGGCGCCGGCCCAGTCGTAGCCGTAGCGCGAGCGGGGCTGCACATAGGCCCAGGGGAACAGTTCGACGATCCAGGGGGCGCCCATCTCGCGCACCTGCTCCAGGGTGCGCCGGATGTAGGCCTCGTCGCCGACCCCGGTCAGGCGCGTGTGCACGCCGATCAGCGGGTTACGGGTCTCCACCGTCTGCGGCGCGGGCAGGTTCATGGGCCGGGGCAGCCGCGGGCCGAAGAATTGCAGGCCCAGGAGCGGGATGAGCGCGATGATCAGAAGTAGCGGGATCTGGCGCGAGGTGAACATAAGCTCCGCATTAGAGGGTTTGAGAGGTCAAGGCCCTCCTGAGACAAACGCTACTTTATCCGATTATCGGAGGCTTTGGGAGGTCGAGACCCTCCCAGGAAAACTCTTTGTCCCATTTTGATGCGGCAAGGTCATAGGGGCGCAGAGTCCCCCAGGTTCACGGCGCCTGCGCCCAGGGGATGGCGCCGGGGCGGTCCGGCGCCGGTTGGAAGGGCGTGGGGAAACCCGGTTTCCCCACCCCTGCCTTGCGCCGTTTGTTCAACCCGTGCTATAACGGTACAGGTCGGATTCATATTGTATGCGAAAGAGCACCTGCAATGCGTGTGGTTATTGCTGGCGCCGGCCCGGCGGGATTCGTTGCGGCCCGCACGCTGGTCGAACGGGGCCACGAAGTTGTCTTGCTTGAGAAGCGCGATGTGCCCGGCGGGAAGGTCTCGGCATGGCAGGACGCCGACGGCGACTGGATCGAGTCGGGTCTGCACGTGTTCTTTGGCGCCTATCACCATTTGCTTGATTTTCTGAACCGCTACGGTCTGGGCGATACCTTTAACTGGAAGCCCGCCGAGATGATCTTCGCCTCGGAGCGGCACGGTCTGGCCGCTATCCGTTTTGTGCCCTGGCTGCCTCCGCCGTTCAACGGGCTGGCTGGAGTAGCGAGGTTCAAGCCGCTATCCCTCGGCGACAAGCTGCGCATGGGCCTGGGGCTGTTGCGCCCGATCTTCGGCGATCAACAGTACGTTGACCAGCAGGACGATGAGACGTATGCTTCATGGCACCTGCGCCACGGGATGGGCCAGCGTTCCCTCGATGAGGTCATGCACACGATGTGCCTGGCGCTGAACTTTCTGCCCGCCGATAAGGTCTCGGCCAAGCTGCCCCTGACGGCTATGCTCCACTTTGCTCACGAAAAGCAGGCCCCGATGATGGCCCTGGTCAAAGGCTCGCCCGACGTAAATATCTGGCGCCCGCTGATGCGGCAGATCGAGGCCCATGGGAGCCGCGTGGAACTCGGGCGCAAGGTGGTCGGCATCGAGTATGATGAAGCCGCCAATCGCGTCACCGGCTTCCAGATGGACGATGGCAGCCTGGTCACTGGCGACATCTACGTCTCGGCGATGCCGGTGCACAGTCTGCGTAAGGTGCTTCCCGCTGCCTGGCGTAAGTTTCCTTACTTCGACAACCTCAAGCACCTGAAGGGCGCGCCGGTTATTACCATGCAACTCTTCTTTGACCGGCAGATTGCCGGAGTGGATAACCTGCTCTTCAGCGCGGGCACCCATCTGAGCGTCTACGCCGACATGGCCATGGTTGCGCCGGAGTATCATCGGGGTGGTAAAAGCATTATGCAGTTCGTCGTCGCTCCTGCCGAGAAGTTGATCACCCTGCCCGACGATGAACTGGTACAATGCGTGATGCAGGAGTTCGTGCGTCTGCACCCGGTGGCCCGCGAGGCGCGCCTGCTCAAGCACACCATTGTGCGCATTCCCAATTCGGTCTACCAGGCCCTGCCCGGCGTGGATAAGTATCGTCCTGACCAGGCCAGTCCGGTGAGCAATTTTTTTCTGGCCGGCGATTACACCCGGCAGCACTTCCTGGCTTCCATCGAAGGCGCTACCATCAGCGCGAAGCAGTGCGTGGAGCGTATCACCGACGCGGTGGCCCGCGGGGTCATTACCCCTGCTCGTGAGGTGGTCGCCGCCGATTAAACGCCTGTTTGCATAGCCTGGTTATTCGACTTCGTTCCGGGAGGGTCAGGCCCTTCGCATCAGGCAGGAGCGTGGGGAAACCGGGTTTCCATGTCCTCCTCCAGCGGGATTTCCAGGAGGGCCAGGCCCGCCCGGACCCTCTCCCAGGAGGTGTTCGAACAGGCGCCATACCGTTTCCGAGGTGTTCATGCTCGCTCCTGAGACCATCCTCAACGACCGCTATCGTATCACCTACGTGGTCGAAGAGCGTCCCGACTGCGTGCTCTACCGCGCCATCGACGCGCAGGGATCGCTGCGCGTCATGATTGCTGAACTGCCCCAACCTTCAGAGAGCGCCCTCGCCGACGCCCGGGCCCTTGCCGAGCAGGTCGCCCGCGTTGTCGCCCCCGGTTTACTCAGCCTGCGCGATCACTTCGCCCGTGATCTGACCTACTACCTGGTTGCCGACGATCCTGGCGGCCAGGATCTCGACCGCGTCGCCCGTGACCGGGGCGGACCATTGCCCGAAAACGAGGTGCTTAACTACCTCGACCGGCTGCTGGGCACGCTGGAGGTGCTGCATGGGCACGCTCCGCCGCTGCTCATCGGCGATCTGCGCCCCACCGATCTATGGTCCTCGCTCGACGGCGGGCTGTTTCTGGCCCCCTTTCCTCTGGTGCGTCCCCTCGGCGCCGAACCCTCACCCTACCGCGCCCCTGAGTTGAACGACCCCCGCGCTGAGTTGACGACTTCGAGCGATCTGTACGCCATGGGCGCGGTTCTCTACCAGTTGTTGTGCGGCTGGGCGCCGCCCACGTCGGCGCAGCGCCAGGCAGGTGCGCCGCTAAACGCCCCCCGCATTCTCAATGCGCGCATTTCGGCGCTCGCCGAACAACTGGTGCTGCGCGCCCTGGAGATGAAACCGGCCAATCGTTATCAGCAGGCCCGCGAGATGCGCCGGGCACTCGATACAGTGCGCCTGATGGCCGGGCGACCCCTCGGCGCCAGCGAGCCGGCTGAGTCCTACAGGGTCGTGCCGCCTGGCTCGGCTTCCGCAAGCGTGAGTGCGCCTGCGGCGGGAAGCCCTGCCGGTCCGATCGCGCCCGCAGGGCCGCCGCCGCCTGCGCCCCCTCCGATCTGGACGGGCGCGCCCCAACCTGGCCAGCCGGTGACGCCGCAGGGCCAGGTCGCTGGCTGGCAGGCCGCGCCCGCTGCCGCTCCGCCGCGAACCGCTCCACGTTTGAGCACGGGATGTCTGGTGGCTATCGTCGCCCTGCTTACGGTGCTGGCGCTGGGCGTCTGCCTGGTCGGCGCCGCCCTGGCCTGGTTGCTCGCCAACCCCGGCGCATCACTGCCATTCTTTTCCAGCGGCGGCACAATCGCCACCTCTCCCGCCGGGAACGCCGGTTCCGCCTCCAGCGGGACCGGGGCCCAGGGCGCCGCGGCCCCCACCGCGCCGTCCGGTCCGCTCCTGGCCGAGAGCGCCGTCTTTACCCAGACCGCGCAGCTTGAAGACGCCTCGGTTGGCGCTGTGCAGTTCGCCCCCGGAGATGGCCCCCTCGCCGTCGGCGTTGGCGGCGCCATCCACCTGCGCGATCCTGAGAGCCTCGAAGCCCGGCGCACCCTTACCGGCCACAACGGCGACATCAGCGCCCTGGCCTTCTCCCCCGACGGGCAACTTCTCGCCTCCGGCGCTCAGGACGAGAACGAGATCATCCTCTGGGATCTAAGCACCGGCCAGGAACTGCGCCGCCTGCGCGGCCACAGCGGCTGGATCCGCAGTCTGGCCTTCTCCCCCGACGGGCGCATCCTCGCCTCTGGCAGCACTGATACGACAATCATGCTGTGGGATGTGTCCAGCGGCCGGCGTTTGCGCACCCTTGAGGGCCACACCGATTTTCTCGGCAACATCGCCTTCAGCCCGGACGGGTCCAGCCTGGTCTCGGCCTCCCGCGATGGTACGGCTCGTCTCTGGGACGTGGACAGCGGCGCCCCCCGCGATGGCTTCGCCTACACCGCGCCGACCAATCCCGCAACCGGCGCTCCCTACTGGCTCACGGGCATCGCCTTCAGCCCCGACGGGCAGCAACTGGCCGTCGGCTCGGTCAGCGGCAGCGTCTACATGCTCGACGCCCGCACCGGCAAGCTCGAGCGTGAGTTGCAGGGTCACGAAGGCTGGGTGGTCATCCGCGGCGTAAGTTTCAGCCCCGACGGGCGGCTGCTCGCCAGCGCCAGTCTTGATGGCACCGTGCACCTGTGGAACCCCGCCTCGGGCGCGGAACGCGGCGTCTTGCAGCGGCAGGGCCTGCGCCTCCTCGGCCTGAGCTGGAGCGCCGATAGCCAGCGGATCGCTACGAGCAGCGATATGAGCGGCAGCGTCACCCTGTGGGACGTGAATAGCCAGGAGATGTTGCAGATGGCCTTGCTCGCCCAGGGCAGCGTCACCGCTCTGAGCTACTCCGACTCGGGCCAGGCCCTGGCTACCGGCGGGATCAATGGCTCCATTCGGGTGCACCTGCTCGAAGATGGGCGCGCCATCGCCCTCAGCGGGGGCGCCCCGACCAGCCAGTACCTCAGCTTTCTGAGCGATACCCAACTGGTCGTGGTGAACGACTCCGGCAAGGTGATGGTCGTCGCTCTGACCGGCGGCGTCGAACCTCGCGCGCTGGAAGGTCTCGACGGCTTTGCCCTCAGCGTCGTCGTCAGCCGCGACCGGCGCCTGATCGCTGCGGGCAACGAACGCGGCGACGTGGCCCTCTGGGACGCGCGCACTTTTGAGCGCCTGCGCACCCTGCGCGGCATCGGCGGGCCGGTCGCCGCCCTGGCCTTCAACCGTGACGGGAGTTCGCTCGTCGCGGTCACCAACGAACCCTCTGATCGTCCCCTGCTCATCGTCTGGGATACGCAGAACGGCCAGCGCCGCTCCACCTTCAGCGGCCACGGCGCGCCGGTTACTTCGATTGACGTAGCTGCCCGCGATGACCTGGTCGCCAGCGCCAGCACCGATGGCGCTCTGAAGCTCTGGCGAGCCTCGAGCGGCGAAGAGGTGCGCAGCCTGCAAGCGGGGTCGGAACAAGGCTCGTATTTCAGCCTCGCCTTTTCACCCGACGCTTCGGTCCTGGCAACCGGCGCCCTGAGCGGCGAGGTGGAGTTCTGGAACACCGCCACAGGTGAGCGATTGAGTCACTTTGCAACCGACGGAGGCGCCGTCTTCGCCATCGCCTTTCGCTCCGACGGGTCGCAGGTGGCGGTTGCCACCCGCGACCGTGGCGTGTTCCTGCTCGAACCGGTCGAATGAGATCCAGGGAGGGCGCGGCTCTCCTGAATCCCGCGCGCAGCCACGAGGGTTGCGCGACTGCCGGTTCCCCGTCGGGCAGTTCTCAGGTGTAGGGTGTTCCGGCGCATCCTCGCGTCGCACGCGCCATCCGGGGCATTGGGACGCCCCCCGCCCCCCTCTCCCGCGCGCGGGAGAGGGGGGCGGGGGGGTGAGGATCGTAAGCGCATTGGAATGCCGAAAACCGCTTCTCGCTCGGAACACCCTGCACCTGAGAACCGTCGGGCAGGGGCGTGGAGAAAACCGGTTTCCTCGCATCTCTTTCCGACCTGCGATAAAATAGGGACTATACTGGAAAGGCGCAGCCTTCCCGGACCCTCCCCTTGGGCAGCCATCAAACTAGAAGGAACCCGGAAATGTTTGACATTTTTAAACAGAAACACGACCGCACCCCCAGAGGGTTAGAGGGGCGCGTACCCCCCGGCCAGTATGTCACCGACAAGTTTCCGGTGCTGCACTACGGCTCGGTGCCTCACTACCACGACGTTGAAAACACCTGGGATCTGCGGGTGTGGGGTGAAATCGAACAGCCCGCCCGGCTGAGCTTCGCCGAGTTCCGCGCCCTGCCCACCGTCGAGGTGGTGACCGATATTCATTGCGTGACCCGCTGGAGCAAGCTTGACACCCGCTGGGAAGGCGTGCGCTTCAGCGAGTTTCTCAAACATATTCCCTCGCTGAAACCGACCGCGAAGTATGTGCTGGCGCACTGCGAGCAAGGGTTCACCACTAACGTGCCGCTCGAAGTGCTGTTGCATCCCGACGCGCTCCTGGCCTACAAGTACGAGGGCGAGGAACTGACGCCTGAGCACGGCTACCCGCTGCGGCTGCTCACGCCCGGCAAGTACTTCTGGAAGAGCGCCAAGTGGCTGCGCGGGATCGAGTTCCTCAGCCACGACAAGCTCGGCTTCTGGGAACGCTACGGCTACAATAACAATGCTGACCCCTGGAAAGAGGAGCGCTACGCTGATTGAGCCCCTCTGGCCCGAAACCATTGATGAAGCCGTGGCTCTTCAGGAGCGCCTGCGCCGCCAGGTGCTGCTTGCCGACGATTTCGGCCCCTTGCGGACGGTTGCCGGCGTAGACGTTGGCTTCGAGGAAAACGGGGAAGTCGCCCGCGCCGCCGTTGTGGCGCTTGACTTCGAGACTCTCGCCCCCATCGCCCATGCCCTGGCGCGGCGCCCCGTCGCCTTTCCCTACGTGCCGGGGCTGCTCTCCTTCCGCGAGGCCCCGGCCATTCTCGACGCTCTCGCCCGTCTTCCCGCGTCTCCCGACCTGCTGATCTGCGATGGCCAGGGCATCGCCCATCCCCGGCGCTTCGGCATCGCCTGCCACCTGGGATTGCTCAGCGGCCTGCCGGCCATCGGCTGCGCCAAGTCGCTGCTGGTTGGAACGCACGCCCCGGTGCCCGATGCGCGCGGCGCTCGCACGCCCCTGGTGCACCAGCGCGAACAGATCGGCTGGGTCCTGCGGACGCGCCCTGGGGTAAAGCCGGTCTACGTCTCGCCTGGCCACCGCGTGGGCCTGGACAGCAGCGTCGAACTGACGCTGCGGCTGGTCACCCGCTACCGCCTGCCCGAACCCATCCGCTGCGCCCACAACCTGGCATCGCACGGCAAATTATAATTATTCGTCTGTAAACAAAGTCTTTCGCTAAACTCCCGTCCCCTCCCCAACCCTCCCCCCTGCTGGAGGAGGGCGGCCGGCTCCTCCTCCCAACGGGGGGAGGCCGGGAGGGGAGCGGAAATGCCAGGAAACTTACTTTACAGACTAATTACAGAGGTAGGCGCTGCTGCTTTACGGGGGGTATGGGCCGGCTCAGCCGGCCCATACCCCCATGGGAGCCGGATTTGCTGTACGTCCCGCGCGGCGCAATTTGACAAGCCTCCCGGCGAGTGCTATACTTCAGTATCGCCGCGCTGCTCGCGTGTGCCGTATTAGTGTGTGTTCTACCGGCCCACTCTAAGGCGTAGCCAGTGCTACGACCAGAGGGCGGCCCGGATATTATTTTGTCTAACGGGAGAGACGCCTGAGCTCCAGGAGTGTTGGATGCCGACCATTAATCAACTCGTGCGCAAGCCGCGCAAGCCAGTAGAGAAAAAGACCAAGGCCCCGGCGTTGCGTTTTACGTACAATTCACTCAAAGGGAAGTTGACGCGCGGCAAAGGCTCGCCCCAGAAGCGTGGCGTGTGCACAAAGGTCTCCACCGTCACGCCCAAGAAGCCCAACTCGGCGCTGCGCAAGATCGCCCGCGTTCGGCTTTCAAACCAGATTGAGGTCACGGCGTACATTCCCGGCGAGGGGCACAACCTCCAGGAGCACTCGGTGGTGCTCATTCGCGGCGGCCGCGTCAAGGACCTGCCCGGGGTGCGCTACCACATCGTTCGGGGAACGCTCGACACCCAGGGGGTCAGCGGGCGCAAGCAGGGCCGCTCGAAGTACGGCACCAAGCGCAGCGCGCAGCCGGTTGCCAAGAAGCGCTGACGGGCGACCGCCCGGGGGAACGCATCCGTGCAAGCGGGGCCCGGCGTATATGCTGGTGGCGGGTTCGTAAGATAGGCATTGAGTGAAGCGCGTCGGAGCGTCCGGGTCTCCGGCGCAGGCGCATGAAGGAACGTTGCTATGCCTCGCCGTGGAAATATTGAAAAACGCGTCATTCCGCCCGACCCGCGGTATGATAGCGTGCTGGTGCAGAAGTTTATCAACAAGGTCATGCAACGGGGCAAGAAGAGCGTGGCCGAGCGCATCGTCTACACTGCGCTCGACCTGGCCGCGGAGCGCACCAAAAAGCCGCCGCTGGAGGTCTTTGAACAGGCGTTGCGTAACGCCAGTCCCTCGATTGAGGTGAAGCCCAAGCGCGTCGGCGGCGCCACCTACCAGGTGCCGGTCGAAGTAAAAAGCGACCGTCGCTATGCTCTGGCGATGCGCTGGCTGCTCATGTCGGCGCGCAGCCGCACCGGCCGCCCGATGTACGAACGCCTCGCCGCTGAACTGGTTGACGCGTATAACAACACGGGCAGCACCATCAAGCGCAAAGAAGATGTGCATAAGATGGCGGAGGCCAATCGCGCCTTCGCCCACTACGGTCGGCTGTGAGGGCAGGCTGCCCGCCGCGCCCTCGCAGACGGGGAGAGAGAAGAGAAGCGAGATACCAGCAAGCAACCTTCACCGGTTGCTCGACTGCCAGGAGCAAGTGACGGGTATGCCACGCCAGTTTGAACTCGACAAAGTACGCAATATCGGCATTATTGCCCACATTGATGCGGGCAAGACGACGACCACCGAGCGCATCCTGTTCTACACCGGGCGCACCTACAAGATCGGCGAGGTCCACGAGGGCACCGCGACGATGGACTGGATGCCCCAGGAACAGGAGCGCGGCATCACCATCACCGCGGCGGCGACCACGGCTCAGTGGCGGCTGGGGAATACGGTGTACCGGATCAACATTATTGATACGCCCGGCCACGTGGATTTCACGGTCGAGGTGGAGCGCTCCCTGCGCGTCCTTGACGGCGGCGTGGTGATCTTCGACGGCGTCGCTGGCGTGGAGCCTCAGTCTGAGACGGTGTGGCGCCAGGCCGACAAGTATAACGTGCCGCGCATCTGCTTCGTTAACAAGATGGATCGCACCGGCGCCAGCTTTGAGCGCTGCGTGGAGATGATTGTCAGCCGCCTCGGCGCGAAGCCTGCGGTTATTCAGTTGCCTATCGGCGCCGAAGATAGCTTTAAGGGCACGGTGGATTTGCTGACCATGAAAGCCACCGTTTATCTTGATGATCTGGGCAAGGATATCCGCGAGGTGGAGATTCCTGACAATCTGGTCGCAGCGGCCCAGAAGGCTCGCGCTGAACTGGTCGAGGCCATCGCTGAGACTGATGATGAGTTGACCCTGCTCTACCTTGAGGGAGAAGAACTCAGCGTCGAGGAACTGAAGCGCGGCCTGCGCAAGGCTACCATCGAAGGCAAGCTCGTGCCGGTGCTCTGCGGCGCCGCCCTGAAGAACAAGGGCGTGCAGAAGCTCCTCGATGCGGTCGTTGAGTACCTGCCCTCGCCCCTTGATCGCCCTGCTGTCCAGGGGACGCTCCCCGGCCAGAACCTTGGCGATGAGGGCGTGGAGGTGATCACCCGCGAAGTGAGCGACGATGCGCCGTTTACCGGCCTGGTCTTCAAGATCGTGGCTGACCCCTACGTCGGCAAGCTGGCCTACTTCCGGGTCTACTCCGGGAAGATCGCCAAGGGCAGCTACGTGCTCAACAGCACCCGCGGGCAGCGCGAGCGGCTTGGTCGTATCCTGCAAATGCACGCCAATCACCGCGAGGATATCGAAGAGGTCTACACCGGCGACATCGCCGCCATGGTCGGCCCGAAGAACAGTTTTACTGGCGATACCATCTGCGATCCCGATCACCCGATCGTGCTCGAGAGCATTCGCTTCCCTGAGCCGGTGGTCGAACTGGCGATTGAGCCCAAGACTAAGGCCGACCAGGATAAGATGGCCATTGCCCTCAACCGCCTCTCGGAAGAGGATCCCACCTTCCGAGTTTATACTGATCCGGAGACGGGTCAGACGATCATCAAGGGCATGGGTGAACTCCACCTGGAGGTGATCGTTGACCGTATGCGCCGCGAGTATAAGGTTGAGGCCAACCAGGGCAAACCGCAGGTCTCCTATCGCGAGACTCTGACCCAGCCGGTGGATGTCGAGACCCGCTTCGTGCGACAGACCGGCGGTAAGGGCCAGTATGCCCACGTGAAGATCAAATTTGAGCCGAATGCCCCTGGCGCGGGCTTCGAGTTCACCAATGCCATCGTGGGCGGCGTCATTCCGAAGGAGTATATCCCCGCGGTGGAACAGGGGCTTAAAGAAGCGATGCAGACCGGCGTCATCGCCGGCTACCCGGTGGTAGACCTCAAGGCGACCCTCTACGACGGCTCCTACCACGAGGTCGACTCGTCGGAAATGGCCTTCAAGATCGCCGCCTCGATGGCCCTGAAGGACGCCGTGCGCAAAGGCCGCCCCCAGTTGCTCGAGCCGATTATGAAGGTCGAGACGACCACGCCCGAGGACTTCCTCGGCACTGTGCTCGGCGATCTCAACGCGCGCCGTGGCCGCGTCGAGGGTATGGAAGCGCGGGGTAACGCCCAGGTGGTGCGCGCCTATGTGCCCCTGGCCACGATGTTCGGCTATACGACCGATCTGCGCTCCGCTACTCAGGGCCGGGCTACGTCGTCTATGGAGTTCGATCATTATGAACCGCTGCCCGAGGCGCTCGCGAAAGAGATTATCGAGAAGCGCGGCGCCAACTGAGAGGAGCGTGAAGAGAACGCCTTCCTGTGCGGCAGCGCGCTTCCTTCACGTGAGGTGATGCAGGAGTTGCGCCTCCTGGCCCCGCCCGAATGGAGCGATTATGAATTGCTCGATACGGGCGACGGCGCAAAGTTGGAACGCTTTGGACCGTATACCCTCGTGCGGCCAGAGACCCAGGCGCTCTGGCCCCGCGGGTTGCCGGAGCGCGAGTGGCAGCGCGCCGATGCGGTCTTTGAAAAGAGCCGGGGCGGCGACGAGGGGCCGGGCGTCTGGCGGCAGCGCCGCCCCCTGCCCGACCAGTGGCAGATGCGCTATGACTGCCTGCGGTTCTGGGTGCGCCTGACCCCGTTTCGCCACACCGGGGTCTTCCCTGAGCACAGTGCCCACTGGGCCTGGCTCAAAACGCAGGTCGCCTCACGGCCTGAGGCGACCGTGCTGGCGCTCTTTGGCTATACCGGGCTCAGCAGCCTCTATGCCGCCGCGCACGGCGCCCGTGTGACCCACGTAGACGCCTCGCGACCGGCCGTTCTCTGGGCCCGGCAGAATCAGCAGTTGTCGGATCTAGGTGAACGGCCCATCCGCTGGCTGATTGATGATGTGGGCAAGTTCGTGGCGCGCGAGATCCGTCGCGGGCATCGCTACGACCTGGTTTTGATGGATCCGCCCGTCTTCGGGCGGGGGCCAAAAGGAGAGATCTGGCGCCTGCACGAGCACCTGCCCGCCCTGGTGGCGCAGGTCGCCAGCCTGTTGAGCGACGCGCCGCTTGGAGTGCTTATCAGCGCCTACGCCACCAGTATGTCGGCGCTGACCCTCGGGAACCTCCTCGACGCGGCCCTGGCCGGGCGCCGAGGAACCACCAGCGTCGGTGAACTGGTGCTGCCCGAACGGCAGCGCCAGCGCCTGCTTCCGGCGGCCCTGTATGCCTGCTGGTCCAGCCATGCGTCGCTGGATCAGAGGCGTCATCAGGGCTATTCTTGATAGAAGATTTCGGTGTTTGCGAGGGTATGCCCCTCCGGAGAATACGCTGGTTCGTGCCTGAGAATGACTACGGCGCGAGCCGCAAGCAAACAAGGACAGATTATGGCCAAGCAGAAATTTGAGCGGACCAAGCCGCACGTGAACGTCGGGACGATCGGGCACGTGGACCACGGGAAGACGACCCTGACGGCGGCGATCACCAAGGTGCTCGCGCTCAAGGGCGCGGCCCAGTTTATGGCCTACGACCAGATCGACAACGCCCCCGAAGAGCGGGCCCGCGGCATCACCATCGCCATTCGCCACGTCGAGTACCAGACCGACGCGCGCCA